>CAZDYW010000334.1:0-3634 GCA_964509655.1 uncultured Anaerolineales bacterium | reverse complement strand
TTCCAACCGACCGTCGGCCTTCGTCTCGCGCGGCTCCTCGGAGACCACGATGGCGATGCCGCCTCGGGCCTGTATCACACCGAATGCCTCCTCGTCCTTATCGTCGTCGCCCACGTATAGCGGCAGCGCGCCCGGCCAGGCGTAGCGCTCCAGCAGATAATCCACCGTCCGGCCCTTGTGCGCCAGCCGGGGGCCGATCTCCAGGAACTTGTGGCCGCCCAGCACGCGGAAAACCTCGGCGTCCGCGGCCTCGGTCGCCATCTCACGCGCGGCGCTCAACACCTCCTCCGCTTCCTCAGCGGCGGCGAACTTGGCGTGAATCGCCAACGCCCAGTCCTTATCCTCCAGGAAGAACCCCTCGCGCCCGGCGATGAGTTGCTCCCAACGCGGCTTGATCTCCTCCAGCAACGGGCGAATCTCATCGTAGGCCACACGCTCGACGTACTCACCATCCGGCAGCCGCAGCTCGATTCCGTAGGTGCCGGCCAGAAGCATTCCCGGTACAGGCGTCAGCTTCTCGATGTGGCTCAGCCTGCGCCCGCTGATCACAGCCGTCCGAATGCGAGGGTGCCGCGCAAGTTTGATCAGCAACTCGATCAGCGCCGGGTCTGGGCTGACGTGCTCCGGCGTGGGCGCGAAGTCGGCCAGCGTGCCGTCATAGTCGAGGAATAGCCACAGACGCTCAGCCTGTGTGATGCGCTCCTCGGTGTGCGCGGGAATGTGTAGGCCGTCAATTCTTTTCATTTATTCTCCCTGTTCGGCACCGGCCTGAAGAGCCGGTGCTGGGGACACAATCCAGCACCGCCTGTTCACGGCGGTGCCTTTCATACTTACAGCAGCGGCTCGATGTGGCGGTGAAAGATCGCGCGCCAGGTGTATTCCCGTCGCACGCGGCGGCGCAGGCGGTGAACCGGGCTGCGCTCGACCAGCGCGAGGATGCGCTCAGCTATCTGTGTAGGATCGCCTGCGGCGTCGATGAGCGTCACGTCCTCGCCCCCGATCTCGCGCGCCGCCGGCACCTCGGTGCAGACGACGGGCATGCCGACCAGCCCCGCCTCCAGCACGGGCATTCCGAAGCCCTCACGGTGGCTGGGCATAAACATCACATCGCACACGCGGAGCAGATCGGCGACCACGGGCATATCGATGAGGTAGGGCTCGTCGGGATCAGGGCCGGATTCGAAGACGAAGCGCATTTCCCCCTCGACGCCCAGCTCGCGGCGCAGTGCCTGTAGCTCGCCGAAGTAGGCCATGCTCTGCTCATCGTGGGGATCGGGTGGGCCGGTGAGGATCAGCTTTGGGCTAAGTCCTTGATCCTTCAGCGCCGCCGTCACGCGCAGCGCCAGCTCGATGTTCTTGGCCTGGGTGACGCGCACGGGCATTAACAGAATTGGATCGCTCGCCAGCAACTCCAAGCGCTCCATCAGAGCCTGGCCCACATCGGTCAGGCCGAGCAGCAGCGCCGGATCGACCCCGTTGTGGATCACGCGAATCTCCTCCGCCGGTCGGTCGAGTAGCTCTGCCAGCGCCCGCTGTCTCTCCCGCGAGACGACGGCGTAGGTCACATCGGGGCGGTGGGTGCGCAGCAAATCCCAAGGGTATCCGGGGTGGAGCTTGGGGCGGGAGTGGGCGCTCGTCCAGCCGAGATCGTGACACCAGGCGATACAGTTTTCGATCACGTTTTCGTCGAGTAGGCGATGAAGCGCGGCGGTCAGAGGCAGGTTGAAGCGCTTGGTGAAGATGTTATGCACGATCAGGTTGTCGAAACGCTGCAGAAGCGGGGCCAGTTTCTCCACTATCCGCTCGCTCAAATCGTCGAAATCGGAGGGCACTTCGCCCCGTTCCAGCCGCGAGCTGATCTCCGCGATCTGAGGGTGTTGGGAATCCACCTCCGGGAGGCGGATGAATTCGGCCCGCGCCGGGAGCGCCTCGGCCTCGCCACGCCCGGCGATGACGGTGACCGGGTAGCTGGCTTGGAGGAAGACTTCCACGTGGGCCTTGATCACGGCCTCCACGCCGCCGACGACGGGCGGGGCGGCATAGTGCATGATGGCGGTGTGAATGTCTTTCATACCGTCCCCTCTTTCTCCACGGCGCAAAGATTAAGCTGGAGAACGCTCTCCAATTGGTGGCAGAGCCAAGCGGTGATATCCTCCCGCTCGATCAGCCAGCGCAGCCGTTCGGCGTGCTCTCGGCGCAGCTCGGCCTTCATAGTGAGCGCCTGATGGAGTGCCTCGGCTGTGGCGTAGACATCGCAGGGCGAGATGACCTTCGCGCCGGGTTCCAACTGCTGCCGGGCGCCGGTCTGCTCGGAGAGGACGAGCACGCCATCGCGCTGATTGACAATCGGCCCCTCCTTGGCGACCAGGTTCATGCCGTCGGCGATGGAGTTGACGAGCAGCACGTCGTACATCTGCATCGCGGCCACAGCGCGGGGGTAATTTTCGCCCACGAGCAGGCGGATCGGCTCCCAATCGCTGTTGCCGTATTTGGCGTTGACCTGTCCGGCGGCGGCCATCAGTTTGTCCAGATAATCCTGATACTCGCCCACACCGAGCCTTGAGGGTACCAAGAGCGCCACCATCTTCACCTTCTCGCGATACTCGGGGTGGAGAGAGAGCAATTCGTCGAAGGCCAGGAAGCCGCGCACGATGTTCTTGCTCGGCTCGATGCGGTCGACGCGCAGGATCAGTTGCCGCCCATCGAGGAAATCCTGAATCTCATCCCGATAGCGGCTCACCTGCTGCGAAGCCGCCAGCTCCCGCAGCGCCTCCACGTCGATGGAGATGGGGAAATCGTGCACATAAGCGGCGTGATTGTCATACCAGATCCGGCCGCGCTCATAGTTCACTTCCGCCCTTGGCAGATAGGATTCACAGGTGCGGATGAAGTTTTGTCCATCCTGTTCCGTCTGGAAGCCGAGCACATCGACCGCGCACAGGCCCTCCAGAATCTTCTCCCGCATGCCGGGCGGCAGAATGCCCCAATATTCCGGCCCCGGCCAGGGGATGTGGACGAAGTGTAGGATGGTGGGCTGCTCGGCGGGGTCCATCTCTTCGCGCAGGAAGCGGGCTGTCAGGTAGAGGTGATAGTCCTGCAACATCACCAGCGTGGGGAGTTCGGTCGCCCGGGCTTGCTCGGCGATGGCTTGGGCGAAAAGCCGATTGACGTCCACGTAGCCCTTCTCCCAGGCACGCCAGGTCTCGCGGTTGATCACAGGCGCCTCCACGACGTTCCACATCGAGTGCTGGAGGAACCAGAGCAGAGGGTTGGCGATGACGCTGTAGTAGCTGTCATAGGCAGATTCCTCCGGCGAGATGAAGCATACTCGAACGGAGGCGCCGTCATCCCCAAGCGCGGCCTCGCCCTCGCGCCACTCGGCGTCGGCCTTGGTCCGAGCGCAGGCGATCCAGGTGGCGTCGGCGTATCGACAGAGGCCCAAGAGCGCGGTGACCAGGCCTCCTTTCCCGCGCGTGGATTGGAACCGGCCATCTTCGTCTCGCTCGAAGGTCACCGGTCCTCGGTTGGCTGCGATGATCAATGCCCGTTCGGAGAAAAATTCGGATTGCAGCGCCTGACAGCGTTCACGCATCTCTTCGGCAGTCAAGAATTCGTTCTTGCTCATCATTTGAGA
>CAZDYW010000333.1:0-3635 GCA_964509655.1 uncultured Anaerolineales bacterium | reverse complement strand
TCCTTTGTGGGGCTCTGTGTAATTTTCTTGCTCGCTGTACAAGGATTTGATCGATAAGGTACTAACCGATTGATAAATCCTTTGATCGGCAAGGTGACCGACTGAATCTTCAGCCGGACTTGAACTCGAAAATGCACTTTGCCCAAAATTGAGTGCCGGTCACCTTGTCGAGCCAAATTATAAGCTGATCGGTAAGGCAAGGCAAGACCTTACCCCGGCCTTGACGCCATGCCGTGAGTGTGGCACAATGGAGCCATGCTCTTACCGACGATGCGCGAGGTGATGAAGGCCCAGGGCCGGGATCAATTGGACGTGATCCTGGTAGCGGACGACGCTCACATGAACAGCGCCTTCATCCAGCTTGATGGGTCCATCAATTACCCAGAAGCCTCATTCTCTATCAGCATAATTGCAGCGCTCAAGGAGATGGGTTGAGAAAACTTAGGAAGCTAATTGGACAGGGCGGTCTACGGGCCAAGATCATCGCCTGGTTCCTGGTCCCCACCGCTATCATCTTGAGCGCGGTGGGAGGACTGGCCTTCCAAACCTCCCAGCGCGTGGCCGAGGAACTGAGTTTAGAGCGCAATCGTGATCGCACGCAGTTGCTCGCCAATCAACTCTCGGCTGAACTCCAGGCCTACCAACAGCCGCTGAGGGCCATCGCCGCATCCGCATCCCCGGAGGACTTGTACCGGCAGCAGGCCGTTTTGGATAGAGAGTGGCCCTTTGGCGCTCTACAAGTATTTGACGCCGGTGTGCTCATCCTGGATGAGAATGGCACTGTGGAGGCAGCAGTTCCCGATTCACACCACCTTTTCGGACGGGATATGCCGGAGTTGGTCGCCCAGCCTTCCACATCGAGTGGCGAGGGGCTGGGATTCACCGACATCCTTTTTGACAAAATCGCCGACATGGAAATCGTCGCACTCTCCTATCCGATCTCCAATGAGCCAGATGAGATTCAGGGCACGATCGTGGGGCTGTTCCAAGTCGAGCGCGTGGCGACGCGCACCAGCGCGTTATATCGCGACATCTGGAACCTCTACATCGGACGGCGGGAGACCGCTTTCCTGGTAGATGGCACCGGGCGTGTCATCTTTCATCCCGATACCTTTTTCATTGGCGAGGACTTCTCCGATCTGAAGGCGGTGCAGAGAGCGCTGAGTGGCGATACAGGCGCGGCCCGCGCACGTGACGTGGAAGGCCGCGAAGTGGTGACTGGGTTCACGCCGACGCCGCACACTTCCTGGGCCTTGATCACTGAGGAGCCTTGGTCCGAGATCATCCGCGCCAGCCGCCCTTATATTCGCTTTATGCTAGCGCTGCTGGCGCTGGGCGTGATCGTGCCCGTGATCGTCATCGCGCTGGGAGTGCGACGCATCACGGAGCCCATCGCGGAGATGATCGATGCGGCCAAGCGGATCGCCGGGGGCAATTTTGGGCAGACCATCGACGTGCGCACCGGCGACGAACTGGAATTGCTGGCCGAGCAATTTAACGCCATGTCGGCTGAACTGGAGGCCTCCTACGCCAATCTGGAACAGCGCGTGGCAGACCGTACCGAGGAACTGGCGACGTTGAACATGATCGCTTCTGTGGTCAGCCGATCGCTGGAATTGGATGAGATTATGCAAGCGGCGCTGGAGAAGACACTGGAGACGATGCGCATGGAGGCTGGCGCTGCCTTTCGCCTCGATGGTCAAAGACTGAGTTTAATGGCGCACAAGGGGCTCGCGAATGCCTTCGTACAGCGAGTGGAGGAACTGCCGTTGCGAGATAGCATCGCGTCGCAAGCGGTGGATAAAGCGGCCCCTGTGGCGCGGCTTGTCGCCCACTACCCGGACGGATCGCTGAAAGAGCTCCTCAAGGCAGAAGGCTGGCGGTCGGTCGTCGGTGTGCCTCTCATCGCCAAGGGAGAGACGCTCGGCGTGCTGAACCTGGCGAGCCGTGAAGAGCGCGTGTTGACGGCTGATGAGCGCGCTCTCTTGTTGGCTATCGGTCAGCAAACGGGTGTGGCGGTAGTGAATGCGCGTCTCTACGAGCAGGCGGAAGCCACAGCCGCGGCAGCGGAGCGCAACCGACTGGCACGTGAGCTCCACGACGCCGTGAGCCAGACGTTATTTTCGGCCAGCATGATCGCCGATGTGCTTCCGCGCCTATGGAAACGCGATCCGGATGAAGCGCAACGTCGGCTGGAGATGCTGAGCCGCTTGACGCGCGGCGCGATGGCCGAGATGCGCACGCTGCTGGTCGAGTTACGACCATCAGCGCTGATCGAATCTGACCTGGACAAACTGCTCCGCCAGCTCTGCCAGGTCGCGACGGGACGCACCGATCTTGAGGTAGATTTCAGAATGGAGGCGGAAATAGAATCGGCTCCTCCGCCACCCCCCGATGTTAAAGTGGCGCTGTACCGCATCGCGCAGGAGGCCCTGAACAATGTGGTTAAGCATGCTCAAGCCAGCCGCGCGGAGGTGAGCTTGCGAATGACCGCGACGGGGTTCCGGTTGCGCGTTTGGGACAACGGATGCGGCTTTGACCTGGAGGATGTCCCGCAGGGACGCTTAGGCCTGGGCAACATGCGTGAGCGAGCGGAGGCAATCGGCGCAGCGCTTGAGATCGAGAGCCATCCTGGGCGAGGGACACAGATCGTTGTCTCTTGGAGAAATGGAGAGGAAGGTCAATGAAGTACCTCGAAGTTGATTTGTATCTTCTCAATATTCCGGGGCGCTCGCGGCGGGTTACAAACCCGGCAAGAGCAAGGTGGCCCCAGGTTATTGAGAAGATACCCTGCTTCATTCAAGCGGGGTCTGAGTAGATGTTCTAAGCCATGTCGAGTTACTGCCACTTGAAGCTTTCCCCCCGAACCTGCCGACTCATTTGCCACCTAGTACCCCAGTACCATCTTTTTTCACTCAAAAACAGTACTCTGCCCCGATGACAAACGCATCAGTATGTGCTATCCTAGTGCTGGGAGTCGTAACCCATCTTGCTCTTTGTACAAGGATTTGATCAGTAAGGTGCCATGTCACATGACCCGTGTAATGATCGTAGATGACCAACCTGCCTTCCGTCGCCAACTACGCCGCTTGCTTACACATGCAGGCTTGAGCGTCGTGGGGGAAGCGGGCAGCATATCCGAAGGCGAAGCATTGGCGCAAGCCCTGCAACCCGACCTGGCTGTGGTGGACGTTGTGCTGCCCGACATCAACGGGCTGGAGGGCACACAGATGCTCAAGTCCCTGGCGCCAGATATGCGGGTGATCCTGATCAGCGCTCACCGTGATCAAGCTAACGTCTTTCGGGTGGCAGCGAAGGAGGTTGGCGCCGAGACGTTCATCGCTAAAGATGATCTGAATCTAGAGGCAGTGCGTGACTGGAAAAAGTGAGCAAATTATAGGACATTCCCCTGTGATTGTCCCCCAATACATCAATCGAAGGAGGAAAAACAAATGAACATCAAGTATAAGGTGCAGTATGTAATAGTATCAGTCTTGCTGATTCTCACCCTGAGCGGCACCGGTTCATCGGTCACGACCGCGGATTCACCCTATCCCGCCGGGGAAAGGGTGGTGCTGGCCGACGATCCCAGCGATCCATCCGAGCCGGTCAAGCTGATCTTCATCCACCACTCC
>CAZDYW010000332.1:0-3649 GCA_964509655.1 uncultured Anaerolineales bacterium | reverse complement strand
TCACGAAAGGATTGACCGCCGAAGCACTTCTACCTTGCTCGGTCTGGATCGCCAGATCCAGACCACAAGCAGGCAAATTTTCAACCTGTGCAATTGAGTACCGTCCACCTTCCCGAAAGCTATAAAAGCTGCTTTGCTGAGACAAGGAACTGTGACTGCAACTGTATTTTGTTTAGCACGATCCTTGCTCAGCTTTCGGGAAGGTTCTAATCAGGTCTCACGAAAGGATTGTCAAGTGCCCGATTCTCTCAAGCCGGTTCAGAAACGTCGCTCATTGGCCGACGTGGTTTTCAGCAAGCTGCGCGACGCTATCATCGATGATCGGTTGAAGGCCGGTCAATGGCTGCGGCAAGAGGCGCTGGCCCAAGAGTTAGGCGTCAGCCAGATGCCGGTGCGCGAGGCCCTCAAGCGGCTGGTGGCCGAGGGCCTGGCGGTGCGCATTCCCTACAAAGGGGTCAAGGTGGTCGAGTTCTCCCCCGAGGACATTGTGGACATACTCACCGTCCGTCTGGCCCTGGAATGTCTGGCCGTTCGCTTGGCTGCTCCCTTGATCACGGGTGAGGAGTTGGAGCGATTGAAGGAGAACCTGAGCGAGGCGGAGAAGCTGACGGGACAAGATCAGATGAGCCGCCGCCGCCAGTTGAACACGGAGTTCCATCTGGCGATCTGTCGGGCCAGCGGTCGCCGCTACTTGACGCGCCAGATAGAGACGCTTTGGGGCTGGTTTCCCAGCGTGATGTTGTACGAGGGGTTGCGTCGGCAAGAAGAGTCCCTGGCGATTCGCCTGGAGCGGGAAAAGGAAGAACATCAAGCTATCCTGTCGGCGCTGGAGAGCCGGGATGCTGATCGAGCCAAGGAGGAGATAAGGCGTCATATTCTAAATCTGTCACAGGAGTTGCCGCAAATTCTTGATATACCCGAAGAATTAGTAGAGCCATTAAAATAAGGAGATGTGAAAGTGAAACTCAGATTACAGTCCATGGGCATGTTTCGGGAGCAAGGCATTTTGGAGGAACCGGCCTCGTCTCCGCAGGAAAAGGTACACACCCTTTCCTTGGACCTGATCGAGCAGCGTGGGATAAGGTTCCATTCCGATGAGGTGCAGGAAATTTGGCGTGAGTTCGGCGCGGAGGTCGTCGGCGACACCGTCAAGATTCCGGGCCAGCTCATCGAGTCGGCCCTGGAGAAGGCGCCCAGTTCATTCACCCTGTGCGCACGCGATCCCGCCTTCGACCTCGAACTGGACGGCGAGCACACCTACTACTCCCAGGATGGTTGCGCGGCCTTGACCAGGGATTTTGAGACCGGCGAGCGCCGGGGCTCCCGCAAAGAGGACATCGAGAAGATGGCCTTAATATCCGATTCTCTGGATGCTGTCGATATCATCACCCCCACGGTCAGCGCCCAGGATATGCCCAGCTCTATGATGGCGGCCCACGAACTGGAGGCTTGTTTTTCTAACACCAGCAAGCACATCGTCACCGAGTCGGTCACTAGCGCCAGGGAGGCCCAGGCCCAGATCGAACTGGCGGCTGCGGTGGCGGGCGGCAAGGAAGCGCTGCGAGAGCGCCCCATCTTCAGCAACTTCGTCTGCACTATCTCACCGCTCACCCAGGACGCGGGCGGCATCGAGGCGGCTTTGGAGTTCGCCAAGGCCGGTGTACCGGTGGGCATATACCCCATGGCGACTTCTGGTGTGACCGCGCCGGTGACCCTGGCCGGCACGCTGCTAGTGCTCAACGCCGAGGTCATCAGCGCCTTAGCCCTGATCCAGCTCGTCGCCCCGGGAGCCAAGGTGCTCTACTCCGGCGGCCCGGCCACATTGGATATGAGAACTGGGGCCTACACGGCCAGCTCCCCGGAGGCGCTCTGGCTGAGGATGATGGTCGCGGAGATGGCCGGATTCTACGGGCTGCCCTCCATCGTGGGCGCCGGTGCCACCAGCGCCAAGATGCCGGGCGCACAGGCGGCTTGGGAAAATGCGCTTTCCTATCTTTTGCCCTCCATGGCCGGTGCCGGATTCCTCTTTGGGATGGGCTTGCTGGATGGCTCCAACTTGCTCACTTACGAGCAGATCCTGCTCGATGCCGAGATCGGCGCGATGGTGCGGCGAGTTCTGGGCGGCGTGGACTTCAGCGATGAGGCATTCGCGGTCGATCTGATCAAGGAGCTCGGCCCTGGCGGAGTCTACCTGGATCAACTCCACACGGTCGAGAATATGCGGGAAGCGCTGTCGCTGCCCCTATTGAGCGACCGGGATAGCTTCGAGGAATGGTACAACAGGGGTAAGCCCAGCCGCGTCGATGTGGCCCGCCAGAAAGTCCGGCAGATCCTGGACGAGCATCAGCCCTTGCCCTTGCCCGATGGCGTGAAGCAGGAAATGGAAGATATCGTGGCGGCCTATTCGAGCGAGTGATGAGAATCGAAGTAAACTGCGAGCGCATTCGGCGCAACGCCGCCACGCTGGTCGAGATTTGCGACTCACAGGGCGTCGAGCTCGTGGGGGTGACCAAGTCTTGCTGCGGCCATCCCCACGTGGCTCAGGCTATGCTGGCGGGCGGAGTGAAGACGCTGGCCGATTCGCGCATGAAAAATGTGCGGCGGCTGCGCGAGGCGGGTATTGAAGCGGATATTATGCTGTTGCGCTTGCCCCGTCTCAGCGAGGTCGATGACGTGGTCAGGCTCACGCAGATCAGTCTCAACTCCGAGCTGGAGACGGTGCGGGCTCTATCCCGTGCCGCCGCTGCGCACGGACTGACTCACCAGGTGATTCTGATGGTAGAGATGGGAGATCGTCGGGAGGGTGTGATGCCCGAAAGCGCTCTGGATACAGTGCGGGCGATGCGTGCGCTCCCTGGCATAGACGTGGTGGGGATCGGTACTAACCTGGTCTGCATCGGTGGCGTGTTGCCCACGCTGGAGAATACGCAGGCCCTGGTCGATCTGGCCGAGTCCATCGAGCAGGCCCTGGGGATGCGCTTCCAGGTGATCTCCGGCGGAAACACCTACAGTTTGGACTTTGTGTTACGCGGCGAGATGCCCCCGCGCGTCAATCAGCTCCGCGTCGGCGAGGGCATTCTCCTGGGGGTCAACAGCGTGACCAAGAATCCGCTCCCTTGCCCCCATCAGGACGCCTTCAACGTAATAGCGGAGGTGATTGAGGTCAAGACCAAGCCCTCTTTGCCAGAAGGTCCTCTCGCGCCCAATGCCTTTGGGAGGATGCCGGAATGGGAGGACCTGGGATTGCGGCGCCGGGCTATCCTGGCCCTTGGCGAGCAGGATATGCGCATCGAAGATCTGCGTCCCAAGCGAGCGGGCGTGACCATCATCGGTGCCAGCTCAGATCACTTAGTCCTGGATGTGACCGATGCCGAGCCCCCCGTTCACCTGGGGGATGAACTGGCTTTTGATCCCCTCTATCCGGCTGTAGCCACCGGTATGGCTAGCGTTGGCATGCCAAAGGTTGTCCACCCGATTTCCTCTTGAGAGTATCTCCTGTTGAGAAGGTGCTGACGCTAATTCGTCTATTCCCACCTGATTTAGAACCCGAATCAACTTGACATCTGCCCCCTAACAAGCTACACTCAGTTACGCTTTGATGTTTTGTAGGAACTTCTTGGCTGTTCGGCAATTGATTGTAAAGTGCGAG
>CAZDYW010000331.1:0-3657 GCA_964509655.1 uncultured Anaerolineales bacterium | reverse complement strand
TGCTCGGTGGTGGATTGACGGAGACCGATTAGCTTCTCTACATGTGAAAGGGCTAACTGAAATAGTCAATTGACCATCACCGCCATTAGTTGTATAATCCTGTTAGCGATGGATCTTTCCACTTGGCGCGAACGATGTCTGGCGTGGCAGGAGCGTGATATAGAGCACGCCCTGGCCCACTTCACCTTTATCGCCGACGTGACAACGTTGGCCCCCCACTGTCGCTTCGTCGGCGACAACGATAATCTCGTAGCCCGCTACAATAACCTTCCCTTCGCGGCCCTAGCCTTCTACGGCGAAGACGTAGATCAAATCAAAGCGCTATCCGCGCAACTAATAGAATCCGACGAGCCCTTTTACTGCTTGGTGAGCGATGCACAATGGCCGTTTGTGAAATCCACCTACCGCGTGCTAGAAGTAAACGAGGAATGGCAGATGCTCTTCCGAGGCAACCCCTCGAAAATCGCGCTCGATCCGGGCGATGCCGCGCTGCTAAAACCATCCGATCTGCCGGATATGATGGCGTTGGCCCACCGCGAGGAAATGATGGCCTTCGAAAGGGACCCCTTGAGCCGGGGGCCATGGTACGGCGTGTGGCGCGACGGCGGATTAGTCGCCCAGGGCGGCGTCCATTTGACACTTAAGCGCGCCGTCGAAATCGGCAACATCGTCACCGACAGAGCACATCGACGACGCGGGCATGCCTCGAAGATCATAGCCGCCTTGCTGCACGAACTGCACGCGCGGGATAAGGTGATCTTTTTGCAAGTTTTTAAGACAAATGTAGCAGCCATAATTTGCTACGAAAAATTGGGGTTCGAGCGCAAGCGGACAATGTACCTGGCAAAATGCCAGGTTTTTTAGTTTATATGGGGCAAGATTGCCCCATCAGTTGAATGTATGAGAGACGAGACGTAAAAACGGAGGAAAAAATATGGCAAGAGGTATGGTCGTTATCGACGAGGATCGCTGCAAGGGCTGCGGCTTATGCGTAAACGTCTGCCCTGTGGAAATCCTCCAACTGGCAGAGGATCGGTTCAACGCCAAGGGATACCATCCCGTCGAGGTGACGGAGCCAGAGGCTTGTACCGGATGCGCGATGTGCGCGACCATCTGCCCTGACGTAGTATTTACCGTATATCGACGCAAGCGGAAGCCCGCGCGGCGCGCTCAAAGCCAGCCGAAACGGGCGACCGCCATGGCATAGGAGGCAAAGAATGGCAAAAGAGCTTTTGGAAGGAAATGAGGCATTCGCCGAGGCAGCCGTTCGAGCCGGCGCAGAGGCATTCTTCGGCTACCCCATCACGCCCCAAAGTGAGGCGCTAGAGCACCTCTCCGAACGGCTCCCGGAACTGGGCAGGGTCTTCCTCCAGGCCGAGAGTGAGGTCGCGGCCATCAACATGATCTATGGCGCGGCCTGCGCTGGCGCGAGGGTGATCATCTCTTCCTCCAGCCCTGGCATCAGCCTGATGCAGGAGGGGATTTCCTATATCGCTTGCTCCGAGGTGCCCGCCGTCGTGGTCAACGTGATGCGCGGCGGGCCGGGCCTGGGCAACATCCAGCCCGCCCAAGGAGATTATTTCCAGGCCGTGAAGATGGCAGGCCACGGCGATTTCCACATGATCGTCCTCGCCCCGGCCAACGTACAGGAGGCTATCGATTATACCGTGATGGCCTTCGACCTGGCGGAAAAGTATCGCACTATCGTCATGGTCGTCGCCGATGGAGCCATCGGCCAGATGATGGAGCCGGCTGAACTGCCCCCCATGTGCCCTGTGCGTCCCCCGGAAGAGCGCCCTGATTGGGCCTTGACCGGAGCCAAGGGGCGTGATCACAACGTCATCACCTCGCTCTACCTGGGCGCCGAGAAGCTGGAGGAGGTCAACATCCGGCTGCAAAAGAAGCTCAAGAAAATCGCGGCCAACGAAGTGCGCTGGAAGGAATACCGGACCGAAGACGCCGACCTGCTGCTGGTCGCCTTCGGCACCGTGGGGCGCATCTGCCAGACAGTGGTGCGGGAAGCGCGGGAAAAAGGGATCAAGGCCGGGCTGCTGCGCCCCGTCACACTCTGGCCCTTCCCCGCAGAACGTATCGCCGAGCTGGCCGAACAGGCACGCGGTGTCCTGACAGTAGAGATGAACGCCGGGCAAATGGTTGAGGATGTGCGCTTGGCGGTCGAGGGCCGCTGCCCCGTGCGCTTCTACGGGCGGATGGGCGGCATCATCCCTCTGACCGACGACATCATGCCGGAGCTAGAAGCGCTGGACGCCGAGATCGCGTAGGTCAAAGATGACATCTCCAGGAGGAATGAAATGACAAATGTTGAGATCCCCGAAGATATGGAATTGGTCTACGGGTATCCGGAAAGTATGACCAAGGCCTACACTCACTACTGCCCCGGTTGCACCCACGGCACGATCCATCGCCTCGTCGCCGAGGTGCTGGATGAGCTGGGTCTGCGGGAAATAACCATCGGTGTCGCACCGGTGGGCTGCTCGGTGTTGGCCTATGATTATTTTGAAGTTGACTTCGCCGAGGCGGCACATGGCCGCGCACCGGCGATGGCCACCGGCATCAAGCGGGTCAGTCCAGACAAAATCGTCTTCACCTATCAGGGCGACGGTGACCTGGCCGCCATCGGCACGGCGGAGATCGTCCATGCTGCCAATCGAGGCGAGCTTTTCACCACCATCTTCGTCAACAACGCCATCTACGGCATGACGGGCGGGCAGATGGCGCCCACCACGCTGCCCGGTCAGGTGACCACCTCGTCGCCCACCGGGCGTGATGTGGTGAAGGCCGGTTTCCCCATCCGCATGGCCGAGCTGATCGGCGGGCTGCCCGGCGCGGTCTACGTCACCCGACAGGCGGTCTTCGATGTGGCCGGTATTCGCCGCACGAAGAAAGCGATCAAAACCGCCTTCCGCGCCCAGATGGAGGGCCTGGGCTTCGCGATGGTGGAGGTACTTTCCACCTGCAATACCAACTGGGGCATGTCCCCCCAGGCCTCATTGGATTGGGCCGCAGAGCACATGGTGGATTATTACCCGTTGGGCGACACCAAGGCAAGTGAAGAGGTGGGCGCTCTGCTGAAGGAGAAATAGGAGGAGTCAATGCAAGAGGAAATCATCATTTCTGGCTTCGGCGGGCAGGGCTCGCTTTTCGCCGGGCAATTGCTCGCTTACGCTGCGATGGACCACGGGCTCCACGTGACCTGGATCCCATCCTACGGGCCGGAGATGCGTGGCGGCAAAGCGCGTTGCACTGTCGTCATCTCCGATGAGGTAATCGGCGCGCCGTTGGTGCGTCGCCCCAGCGCGACCATCGTGCTCAACATCCCATCGATGGAGGCTTTCGAGCCGATGGTCAAGCCGGGCGGCGTGCTGATCGTCAACAGCTCCATGATCCCGCAGAAAAGTGAGCGGGATGACATCAAGGTCGTCTACGCACCGGCCAGCGACCTGGCGACCGAGCTGGGTAACCTGCGCCTGGCGAACGTGCTGTGCCTGGGTGCCTTGGTCGAAGCCACCGGCGTGATCTCGCTGGAGGCCATCGAGCAGGCTCTGGACGATCATCTACCCAAACGACACCGCAAGTTGCTGGGCTTGAATAAGAAAGCGCTGCACAAGGGAGCGGCGCTAGCTGCGAATGGCGAAT
>CAZDYW010000330.1:0-3663 GCA_964509655.1 uncultured Anaerolineales bacterium | reverse complement strand
TGATCTACCCGCCGGTAGTGGGCGCCCTCGAAGGCCCCGGCGCGCACATCTGGGATATCGCCGGAGCACACGCCATCACCCGTGCTCAAGGTGAGGACCTCGTCTGCATGAATGGTGATCCTATCGACTACTCGGCGATGTTAGACGGCGGGCCGGTCGGCGACATCGTTATGGCCGGGAGTCGGTTCTGCGTCGAGGAGTTGAGAGAGATGGTGAAGCGTCTGCCTGGCAACATTATAGGAGTTTGAGACTTAGAAAGTCTGGATCGTTAAGAACGGTTCGTGATAATGAAATTGCAAAGGAAGTGTAACGTATCTTCTCACATCAATTGGGATAGCCACCAGTGAATCACTGACAGCTACCCCAATTTAGAGAAGATACTCAAATTTCTCCTCAAAGACCGATTCACCCACAGCACGCCTGAAAGCCGCTAGATCAGGCAATTCAGTGAAGTGGATCAAATGGGCCGGGCATTTACAATCGGAGGCACCGAAATGAGGCACGATGATCGAGGCATCGGGGAATTCGAGCAGCTTCTGCGCCCAAGCGCACTCACGCTTCTGCTCGCCGATAGCATACCAGACCTTGGACAGCGAAGCGTTAGCGCGGAGATAATCTACGTGCCAATGGAGGGTCTTATCCAAACGCCTATGTCGAGCTATTCGAGCGACCAGCCCTCCTGGACCACGGGCGCTGCCAAGATAAACATACCATCCAGATGGGAAAGGGAAACGCCCCAACTTCCCCACTTCAATGGTCGTTGACTCCGACATCTCTAGGATCAAGGCATAAGTTCCCGGCTGATCAGGGAGCACATTTTTCATCCTCCGCTGCCAAAACAAGCCTGCGCTCCAGGCCATAGCACAGCCCACGGCCAACAGTATTCCTCCCACAACATCCAGTTCGCGAAGAGCATTACCCTCGCCAAGATTATAGTACACAGCCCCTTCATAAGAATCAGGAAGAATCAGAGAGGAAAGACCGGTTAATAGAAACAACACAGCCAACGCCGCCATTAGGATCAGACGCCATTGGAACATAGGTCTACTCGTCCAGCGGCTCGTCCGGCGGCGGCACAGGAAGATCTCCCACCGCTACCTCAATCCACTTCTCCCCTTCTTCGATCAGCATCACGGGAATACCCTCCCGGATGGGATATTTACGTCCACAATCGGGCTCCTGGCAGACGAGCCAAGAATCCTGTACTAACTCAAGTTGTCCAGGATCATCACCGGGCTTTCGAGTTTCCCCACTGACACAATAAGGGCAACGCAGAATTTCAAGCAAATCATCACTGATCATCGACATCCTCCCAATATCACTATCAAATCCAACCGACGGCGTGGAAGCCGCCTCTGCTACAAGGTTTATCCCAGCTTAACGCACGTAGCATAGTATAGCACAAGTGGTTACAGCGTCAATGCCAACCTGCCGAGCGAGGTGAAAAGGAAAAGCTACTTCCTCCAAAATTTAACAGAAAGGTATTGACTTTATTCCCCTAATGTGATATATTTAGAAGACGTTCATATTGTAAATACACAGGGAGGAAAAATGTCAAATCGATTGGTAAATGAAACAAGCCCATATTTGCAACAACATGCCCATAATCCCGTTGACTGGTATCCTTGGACAGAAGAAGCCTTGCGGAAAGCAAGTGTCGAGGATAAACCGATCTTTCTCAGCATCGGTTACTCAGCCTGCCACTGGTGCCACGTGATGAAAAGGGAATCTTTCGAGAATGAAAAAATAGCAAACATCCTAAACAGGCACTTTGTCAGTATCAAAGTTGACCGTGAGGAACGACCAGACATCGACCACATCTATATGAAAGCCGTTCAAGCGCTCACCGGAAGCGGGGGATGGCCGATGTCGGTATTCCTAACTCCAGAAGGCAAGCCTTTTTACGGCGGGACCTATTTCCCCCCGGAGCCCCGCTATGGAATGCCATCTTTCAAGCAAGTTCTTGAGAGCGTCCGCAACGCATGGGAAGATCGACGCCATAAACTGGTCGAAAGCAGCGAGCAACTGACCGCAAGCATCGAGCGGCAAACACATATTCCAAGCCGTTCCAAGTCACAGGAGATACAGGATGACACGCTGAAATCCGCTTTCCAGAATCTGTCAAGGAGCTTCGACGAGGCGCACGGAGGATGGGGCAGCGCACCCAAGTTCCCTCAGCCAATGGTTTTGGAGTTTTTATTACGCTATCATCACACCACTGGGGACACAGAAGCGCTACGTATGGCATCTCAAACTCTAGAGGCCATGGCTCGCGGCGGCATCTATGATCAGCTCGGCGGCGGCTTCCACCGTTACTCCGTCGATGCCAGATGGCTGGCACCCCACTTCGAGAAAATGCTTTATGATTCTGCGCAACTGGCACGGGTTTATCTCCATGCATGGCAAGTTACCGGGAAGCCCCTATTCCGTGCCGTGGCTGAAGAAACACTGGATTACATAGTACGGGAGATGACCGATTCAGACGGCGGCTTCTATTCCACTCAAGATGCGGAGAGCGATAGGGAAGAGGGCAAGTTCTTCCTCTGGAAGCCGGATGAAGTTCAAGCCACACTGGATGACCAAGCAACTCCGTTCATGAAGCTTTACAACATCACAGAGCGCGGCAACTTCGAGGGCAAGAATATTCTCACCTTCACAGGCTCTTGGGAGGAACGTGCGGCAATGGAAGAGTGTCGCCGCAAGCTGTTCGCCGCGCGAAACCAACGGCACCGCCCCCAGCGAGACGAGAAAATATTGACCTCCTGGAACGGACTCGCGCTAGCTGCCTTTGCCGAAGCCGCGCGGACGTTGAATCGCGAGGATTACAGAGAAATCGCCGAACGAAACGCCGATTTTCTCCTCCACGAACTCAGAACCAAGGAGGGGCGCCTGTGGCATACATGGAAGGATGGCACACCTAAAGTCAACGGATACCTGGAGGATTATGCCTACCTCATCGACGGCCTCCTGGAGCTCTATCAAGCCACCTTTGCCCCACGCTGGTATCAAGCTGCTCAGGAACTAAACGCGGTAATGCTTGACCACTTCAGTGCACCGGGTGGCGGGTTCTTCGACACTAGCGATGATCACGAGAATTTGATCGCTCGCCCCCGGGCATTGCAGGATAATGCAGTACCCTCGGGCAACTCTATGGCCACCCTCAACCTCTTGCGCCTGACCGGTCTGGCGGTCGAGCCACGCTACTCAGAAATTGCAAGAGATAATCTGGGCCAAATGCAAAATCTGTTAAGAAGACATCCATCGGGATTTGGTCAATGGCTAATCGCGCTGGACTATGCGCTCGCGAAAACCAAAGAGATCGCCATCATCGGTGATCCCAATGCAACAGACACCCTAGAGATGCTGGCAATCTGCACCGGAGAGTACCGCCCTCATCAAATACTGGCAGCAGGAAAACCCGATGAAGACTACATTGTGCCCTTACTACAGGATCGGGCACCGATCAAGGGAAAACCCACCACATATGTCTGCATCGACTTCACCTGTAAGGCGCCGGTAACCTCCTCCCAAGAGCTCTCAGATCTGCTGTAGCCAACTCCCCACCTGGCAAACAATTTGATCACCTACGTGGCTCCCACGCCGCTAGCGTGGGAGCCAACTCTTTTGAGAGACAGCTCAGCCCCTCTCGCGGGGTTTCGAAGC
>CAZDYW010000329.1:0-3675 GCA_964509655.1 uncultured Anaerolineales bacterium | reverse complement strand
CCGATGGTGTTCTCGAAATCGAGCAGTCCGCCCTCGGCGGTCCACCACTTGAAATGGGTGCCCGAGCACTGCGGGATGTTGTACATCACGATGGGCAGCCCCACCTCGTCCACAGCCCGGAAGTGATCGTAAACCTCGTTGAAGTCCGGCTTGAGGAAGTAGGGTGCCACGACCAGCGCTCCATCGACACCGGCGTCCTTGGCCCAGGCCGTCAGCGCCACCGTCTCCTGGGTGGTGGTGCAGCCGGTGCCGGCCAGCACAGGCACGCGCCCATCCACCTCGTCGAGGCAGATCTCGATCACCTGCTTGCGCTCCTCGATGCTCATGTAGGAAAACTCGCCTGTCGTGCCACAGGGCACCACCCCGTCCACGTTGGGCAGCACGAACCGCAGCAGGTCGCGGTAAGCGTCCTCGTCGATTGTATCGTTCTTGGTGAACGGCGTCACCAGCGCCGGGAAAATTCCCTTGAACCAATCAGTTTTGTATCCCATTCTATCCCTCCTCACTTTCCACCCTGGGCAAAGGCTTGCTCTATCGCCTTAGCGGCGGCGGCGTGGACGCTCTTGGCGAGCGCGTTTCGATTCATCGCGCGGGGATGGACGGTCGCCAGCGCGACCATCACGTCCTCGTCGATGGAGGCCGCCGGAATGCGCTCTGTCTCCAGCGCGTCCACGATAGCCCGCGCCAGCGCCCACTGCGTCGGGCCATAGATCATATTCGCTTGGCGCAGGTTCTTCTGTGGCAGCGTGGGCAACAGCAGCGTCGATGGGCGCACGGTGAGCGCCGGTTCCAGAATCGTGGTCAACGCTTCGCGCCGATGAAGCGGGTAGGTCATCTGGAGCGCGTAAGCGTCGCCCAGCGGCGTCCCCTTGCCCCCAGCGATCAGATCGATCTGGACCTTGTTCAGTCCCTCACCGGCGAGGCCGCTCCCGATGCGCAGGCCGTGCTCGTCGATGATTTCCGGCGTGATCTCCAGGTCGCCGAAGCGCTCGGCCAGCGGGCCGTTGGGATATTGGAAAGCGGTCCCGCTCATTGGAATCTTGCCCAGCTTCTCCAGCTCGAGTCGAATCTCGGCGCGGGTCTCTTGGAGCAGCGCGCCGCCGACCGATTTAAGCGGCTTGCGCGGCGGCCCCATATTGAGGCCCATCATCTTCAGCGCGGCCTTGACCGCCACCCCGCCGCCGTAGCGGCAGAAGATGCGCGATAGTTTCTGCACCTGGCGCTGCTTGGCGCGGGCCTCCTCGATCTTGCCCTCGCCAACCAGGCGGATGACCGCTTGCCAGACTTCCGGGTAGACCTGGGCGCTGGCGAGGATCATGCCGCTCACTCCACCGGCCAGCGCGGGCAACACTACCTCGTCGTGACCGACGAAGATGTCGATGCGGTCGCCGACATATTCCAGCAGCTCCATCGTGTAGGTCAAGTTGCCGGAGGAGTCCTTGAGGCCGATTACGTTCGGCAAGTCGGCCAGATCCTCGACCACGGTGCGCGGCAGGTAGCGATCCATCACCTGGGGGATGTTGTAGAGGATGATGGGTAGATCGACCGTGGTGGCGATGTCGTAGAAGTGCTGGTAGACGCCCTTGTCGGATGGATGGAGGAAGTAGGGCGTGACGATGAGGGCCGCCGATGCGCCGGCTTCCCTGGCGTCGCGGGCCAGCGCGAGGGCCTCCTGGGTGGACGAGGCGCCGCAGCCGGCGATGACGGGCTTGACTTCGGCTTCCTCCACGCCGATCTCGACCAGCCGCCGCTGCTCCTCGCGGGTGAGGTAGCAGAACTCACCCGTGGTGCCGCTGGTGACGATGCCGTCCACGTTCGGCAGCGCGTGCCGGATCAAGTGGCGGTAGGCGTCCTCGTCTATGAACGAAGCGGCAGATTCCTTCTCTTTGTCGAAGGGAGTGACCAACGCGGGGAAAACTCCCTTCAACCACGGAACTTTGATAGGCATATTTACCTCCTGGTGTATTGCGTGATGCGTAATGCGTGAAGCGTAAAAAAGACCCCGAGGAGAATCTCAGGGTCTTGTGTCATCTATCTTTCGATATTTGCGCAGCCATAGCCAATGCCTCTGCGCGAGTTTCGATCTCGCCGGCTGCTTGGGCCTCTTGCAGTGCTCTCAGCAAGCGCCCGATCTCCGGGCCGGGCTTCAGCCCCAGCTCAGTCATCAGCTCGTGACCGTCGAGCAGCGGCGGCGGGGCGATGGTTTCCTCGCGGCGCTCGAAGTAGTGGGTCAAGAGAATCTCGGCCATCTCCAGACGCCGCGTCCAGCGCTGCTCCTGGAGATTCGGTCCCCAGGTCGACAGATGATCGGCCAGGCTGAGCAGCACCGTCTCGACGCCGGCCTCGCCCAGGTCGCGGAAGTAGCGGTAAATGGCGCGGCGGGTGATCTTCTCGGCGCGGGCCAGATGGGCCGGGCGCAGGTGGCCGTCGACCATCGAGTATACGAATCGCGCCTCGTCGCGGCTGAAGCGCAGTTTCCGCAAGCGTCTGGAAGCCAGCCGCGCCCCGGCCGGCTCGTGACCGTAGAAATGAATGCGCCCCTCCTCATCCACCGAGCGTGTTTCAGGTTTGCCGATGTCGTGCAGCAGGGCCGCCAGTCTGAGCAGCAGTGCCCGGTCCCGATCGGCGCTGATTATCACTCCCAGATGCTGGCGCAAGTCGCCGCTGAACTGGCTCAGCCGCCGGGCCAGATCGCCCCAAGCGGCAGTTGGAACATCTGCCAATTCAGAAGCTAAAACCGACGGCGGGGGAGATTCGCCCGTGATGGCGGCTGTGACGCGCTCCAGGGTGTCCACCATCGCCAGGGTGTGACGCCACACGTCGAAGCGGTGGGGCATAGATTGGGGCGTCTCCGCGAGCGGCTCCAGTTCCGGCAACAGGCGGAAGAGCAGGTCCAATTCCTCAAGGCGGTGCAGGAAAGCGGAGGCACCGGAGAGCGCCATGCCGCGCACGAACTCATCGCGCAGCCGTTCGGCCGAGGGCTGGAGCAGCAGCGAGGCGTCGCGCCGGGCCCAGCCTTCCGTCTGTGGCTCGATCTGGAAATGAAGCTGCGCCTCCTGTCGCACCGCCCGCAGCAAGCGCACGGGGTCATCGCGGAAGGAGTGCTCGCTCACGGCGCGGATGAGGCGTTTCTTCAAGTCGGCCCGTCCGCCGGTCGGATCGATCAGCTCGCCCGTTTCGTCCAGGGCTATGGCATTGATGGTGAAATCACGGTCGAGGAGGTCGGCTTTCAGGTCACCGTCACTGCGGAGAAGGGCGAAGTCGAGATACATCTGCGTATCTTCGTCAACGGTGAGGATGACGCGGCCCGTGCCGCGCTCTGCGTCCAGGGTATAGTAAGCGCCGCCCAATGCGTCGGCCACAGCCCGCGCTAACCGAGTCGCGTCTCTGTCCACGGCGAAATCCCAATCGTGGACGGGGCGGTTCAGCAGCGCGTCGCGCACCGCGCCCCCGACCAGCCAGAGGTGTAAATCGAGGTCAGCAGCGAGGGCATAGACTGTCTCCAGGGGCCATTGGGAGAAATGAATGTGTGTAGTCATTGCTATGTTATGATACTGCATAAAATGGGCTTGTCAAGCCTATGCAGAAGGGGCGGCCCGCGATTTTGCGAGCCTTTTTGCCAGTCAACGTGAATGTGCTATAATCGCATCTTGGAACACTGATTGAGCATTTACA
>CAZDYW010000328.1:0-3678 GCA_964509655.1 uncultured Anaerolineales bacterium | reverse complement strand
GGGGAGAGGGCTAGGGTGAGGGGGAATCTTCACTCCCCCATGATCCCTTGCATAACAGAAGGCAAGTAGGCGCTGGAGCGATGGGGCAACAGCCCTTGCGGCGACAAGGCGATTTCCTGCACCCCGTCCCCAGTCTCGATGGACACAGGCAAGCGGCGTGGCATCCAACCGCCCGGCGGCGCCGGCCAATCCAGTGGCGCGACGATGAGCACGTAATCTCCCGCCTTCAGCGTGGCGGTAAATTCCCAGGACGAGCCAACGGTGGGCGTGACCGCGTCCATCCCTCCCGCATCCACAAAGCGCAGTGACATCTCCGTCAAAGTGATCTCCTCCGTGCCCCACACGCCGTCACTATCCTCATCCCCGAAAACACCCGCCAATTTGAAATGAACCTCACGCATCAGATCCAGTATGGTGCAAGCTTGGGCCTCTTCCGGCCAAGCGCCGCGATTGCCGGCCTGATCCCAGGCGCGGGCGCGGAAGCAGTAAGTCTGCCCGTGCTGATCGCCTATGTACTGCGCTGAGGTGATCTGCTCCGTCTCGGTGAAACTGAGCCAGTCGCTCCAGATGCCCGCGTCTTGGCTGGTCGCCCGCGTGCCACTCAGCGTGTCGGTGGGCCCCTCCCGCACCTGTATATCAAATCCCCAGAGGCCGGCCGCGTCATCGCCCCCATCCCAGGAGATCGGAATGGACTGGACCTTCAAGGGGCTCAGGAGCGGCTGGAGCGTGGCGGTGGGGGGAGTGGTATCCGCCTCGATCAGCAAGTAGGGCTCGCCGCCGATGATGTAGTCATCCTCATTGGGAGGCAAGCGGTTGGCGGTGGCCCCCGGCAGCGTCAGCGTGTAGGGGTGATTCATCCCGTGACTCTCGGTCGTCATCGCCGTCGCCGTGATCGTCTGCGTGAGGCCCCAGCGGTCGAGGAGCGTGGCGGAGGGCAGGACTCCGCTGTAGACTCGCGTGTGCGAGATCGGCGCGGCGTTCCAGAAAACGCTCAGCTTGCCATGCGGCGTGCCCCAAAGCGTCACCGACCGCGCGCCGTCGGTGTAGACCTGACGGCTCACCAGCGTGGGCGAGATCATGTAACCGGCGGCAACCTGGTAGGCGACATAGGCCGGGCGGAGCGTCTGGTCGTTGCGGATCAGGCCGAAGTACTCGCTCATATCCTGATCGTTGGTGCGGAAGAAAAAGTATTTCTCCACCCCAGCGGCCCAGGCATTGGCGTAGGATTGGATCACGAAGGCGGCGGACTCCTCCTGTGTGGCGCCCCATTCATATTTCGTGGGATCGGGATCGACGGTGGCGTCATCCCAGACCGACGCGCCGGTCTCGGTCAGCCAGATGGGGTGATCGGCCACACCATAGGCCCGCATCCCACTGCGGATATTCTCCACCTCGTCGTAGATGCTGGCGGAGCGGCTGTAGAGATGGACCGACATCACGTCGAAGAAGTGATTGTGCTGCGCGGCCTCTGGATCGGCGTCGAGCGTGCCCAGCACCCAGCGGAAGTAACTGGGATTTTCCCAATAATGCAGCCCCCCGAAGAGGACGGTGCAATCGGGGCAAGCGTCCTTTGTCGCCTGATAGCCCACCTTCAAAAGCTGGGCATATTCGGCGGAGGTGCCGGTCCAGAAGTAACTCCATTCCGGCTCATTCCACATCTCCCAATGTTTCACCCGATCCCCATAGCGACTGACGATTTTATGGACAAATCGGCCCCAGTAGTTGATCGCGTCGCCGTCCTCCTCCGTCCAGTCGTCCCATTCCTCGTTTAGGCCGGGCGGCGGCTCCGATGAGGCCCCAGCCGGGGCGGTCACCGCTAGTTGAAGAAAATCTGCTCCATCTTGTGCGGCTTCCCTTTGTGTACCTTCCCCTTCCTCGAAGACCCAGCTTGGCGTCCAGAGCAGAATACCGACCATGTTCATTCCCACGTCGTGCAGATCGTTCACCAGGACATCGTAACCGGCGCGAACTCCGCTGTCCCAAGCGCCATCTACCGTTTCGACCGGTTCGAGGGCGGCCCACTGGAAATCGAAGCGATCCCAGCGGGAACCGGCGTCGTAGACCAGCGGCAGGTAGGGGTGGTAACCGTGCGGATCATGGGGATAGTAAGAGAAACATGCCCCAGCCCGCCCGTCGGGATGCTCCACCGGGGGCAGGGGAGTGACCTCGACCGGGCCGGCGAGGCTGGGAGCGGTCGCCAGGATGAGCATGGCTGCCAGAGCCAAGACAGACAACAGAGGCAGGAGCAACCTTAGAGATCCACGGGCCATAGTTTACCTCGTTATTCCATCTGGTACATTTTCAGCTTGCGCGGCGCGTCGAAGTCCCACAAGGGGCTGATCGATTCGCCGTGATAGATGCCGCGAATAGCGAAAGCCAGCATCGGCGCGACGCTGACCATCTTCAGCTTGGGGTGGCGCTTGGCCGGGGGCACGAGGACTGTATCGGTGATGACCAACTCGGCGATCCAATTCTGATCCAGACGCTCCAGCGCCGAGGGCAGTAGCACCGGGTGTGTGATGGCCAAATGCACCTCCGGGCGCGCGCCGTGTTTCAGGAGCACGGGTATCTGGCCGAGCACGCTGCCGCTGGCGACGATGTCGTCGATGAGAATCGGTATCTTATCCTGAACGTTGCCGACCACGTGGGTGGTCTCTACCCGGCGTCCATCCCGCCTCTTTTGCATAATCACCAGCGGCAGGTCCAGCGCCTGGGCATACTTGCCAGCCAGCGGCGCCCGCCCCACGTCCGGTGCGACGACGGCGGCCTTCTCCAAAAATGACCGCCCTCGAAAATGATTGACCAGCGTGGGATAGGCGGGCAACTGATCCACTGGTACGGTGAAGAAACCCTGGATGGCCTCGGAGTGTATGTCCACGTAGATGACGCGATCGGCGCCCAGCATCTCCAGCATCGAGGCCACCACGCGAGCGCTGATCGCCTCGCGACCACGGGCCATGCGCTCCTGGCGGCTGTAGGGGAAGTATGGAATCACGGCTGTGATGCTGTTGGCCGAGGCGCGGCGGAAGGCGTCGATCATAAGTTGCAGCTCGACGAGGTGGTCGTTCACCGGCGCGGAGCAGGGCTGGATGACGAAAACGTCCTTGTTGCGCACCGTCTCATCGATCTGGATGTGAACTTCGCTATCGGGCAAGGAAGTGGTCGAGATGGCCGCGAGTGGAAAGCCCAAGCGGTGAGCGACTGACTGGGCCAAGGGGCGATTAGCGCTGCCGGCGAAGATGCGCATCGATTCCTCCGAGGCGTCGCGTGGCGCGATCCTCTCCAGTCGCAACACCTTGGCCTCAACAGCGTTGATCATCGCGGAAAGGGGCACATTTTCATCTTCATAAGTGTGTATGATGGGTGAAGCGCGGAAGCCATCGGCATACTTTGCAAAAGCTTCCTCCACCTGTTCGAGCGACAGGGGCCGACTTTGGAGACGATGCGTGATGTGGTGGACAATCCAATGCAACTCGTCCATATTGTGGTGAAATTGAACTCGCTCTTCCCTCTCCTCCCCGACGATTTCGTAGAAGAAGCCCCAATTGAGCCACTTTCCACTATTGGGCCAGCAGGCTTGCAAAATACGGTATCTTAGTTTCATAAGTCCTCTCCGATCATAGCTTATCCAACAGAACCAGCAAAAGGATTGTAGCACAGGGATTAAAAAGGTCAATC
>CAZDYW010000327.1:0-3678 GCA_964509655.1 uncultured Anaerolineales bacterium | reverse complement strand
GAGAATTGAGAATAGAGAATGTAGAATAGCGAATTTGGATTCATCATTCATCATTCACCATTCACCATTCACCATTCGCCACTTATTATACTTTCACTCACTCGTTTGTAAAGCAATGCGCGTAAAGCAGTACGCTTGACGAGTCTACCCCTTCTCTGTAGAATAGCCTTTATGAAAAAGCTACCTATTATCACACTTATGACCGATTTTGGCGTGGCCGACGGCTACGTGGGGACGATGAAGGGCGTGATGCTCGACATCGCGCCCGGCGCCCGGCTGGTTGATCTCTCCCACGACATCGCGCCGCAGAACGTCCGTCAGGCCGCCTACGTGCTCTACACCGCCTACCCCTTCTTCCCCTCGCACACCGTCCACCTCGTCGTCGTGGATCCGGGCGTGGGGAGCACCCGGCGGGCCATCGCTCTGCGCACGCCAGTGGGCGACTTCGTCGGGCCGGACAACGGGGTCTTCAGCTACGTGATGGCCTGCGAGACGGTGGAAGCTGTGGTCGAGCTGGCGAATCCACGCTACCAGCTGCCCGATGTGAGCCACACATTCCACGGGCGCGACATCTTCGCCCCGGCGGCTGCACATCTGGCCGCCGGCGTGCCCCTTGAGGAGCTCGGCCCCAGAGTGTCCGACCCCATCACCTTCCCCGCGCCGCGCCTGGAAATCGCGCCCGACCGTATCGTCGGCGAGGTGCTGCACGCCGATCACTTTGGCAACGTCATCACCAGCATTGGGCGCTTGACCTGGCACGAGGGCCAACTGGCGCTCCAATCTCCCTTTCGGCAAACACAGAGAGAGGAGAGCGTGTACTTCCCGGCTCAGGAAGTGACCGTCAGCGCAGCCGGGCGAGAGATCGCGGGCGTGCATTCGACCTATGCCATGGTCGAGCGCGGGCAAGTATTGGCCCTGGTGGGCAGCGAGGGACACCTGGAGATCGCGGTGCGGGAGGGCAGCGCGGCCCAAACGCTCGGCTTGCAGCCGGGCGACGAGATAGCGGTGTGGATGAAATGAACCTTTGGATGCGCCTCCGCTTCGTCGCCCTTGTGGTCAGTGATCGACTGCTGGGCACCCAGCTGGTCGAGCGGGAACTGGAGCGCATGAACCAGCGTATCGAGAGCTACGAGGCCCAGGCCGATGCGATTCAACAACAGCGCGAGAACCTGAGCGATTTGCTGCTCACCGCTCAGGTGGAGCTGTGCGTCCTCTACCTGCAACAGCGTTACATCCTCCAGCCCCAGACCTGGCTTCGTTTCGCCCCCGCCGAGGACCCGGAAGAGGAGCGCGGTTTGGACATGCTTATCGACCGCCTCGTGAAACAGGATTTCGCCTCCGTCCATATTGAGGAGGTCGATGAAGGCAGTGAACAGACCTACGTTTATCACCTGCGCCCGGATTGGGCCGCGATTATCGAGCAGCTTTACAGCCGGAAGGAACATCTGGACCCAGAGACCGTTTCTTGGATAGAGCGCTTTCTTGAATGAAATGCGAGGCGTCTTCCAGCGGTGGAGTCGCCTCCGCTACAGAGAATCTACTGCGAGGTTGAAATGGAAAAACTAGTCATCGAAGGCCGTCATCCCATCTCCGGAGTTATGGTTCCCAGCGGGAACAAAAACGCAGCCTTGCCCTTGCTTGCCGCTTGCTTGCTGACCGATGAGCCGGTCACGCTGCACAACCTGCCCGCCATCGGAGACGTGCAGACGATGGGGAATTTGCTCGCCGATCTCGGCGCTTCCGTCGAGCGTCTGGACCCCCACACCTGGCGCGTGGAGGCCCGCGACATCCGCACTTCGGAGCTGAGCTCGGAGCTTTTCGGGCTGATCCGGGGTTCCATCACCCTGGCCGGCCCGATGCTGGCCCGCCGGGGAGCGGTGCATATGCCCCGGCCGGGCGGTGACGTGATCGGGCGGCGGCGGGTGGATACTCACTTCCTCGCCCTGCGCGCGCTGGGGGCGGAGGTGGACGTCGATGGCTCCTTCGGCCTGCGCTCCGATCACCTGCGCGGCGCCGACATTCTGCTGGACGAGGCCAGCGTCACCGGCACTGAAAACGCCATTATGGCCGCCGTGCTCGCCGAGGGCACGACCATCATCCGCCACGCCGCCTGCGAGCCTCACGTGCAGGACCTTTGTCACATGCTGAACGGGCTCGGCGCCCAGATCGAGGGCATCGGCTCCAACACGCTCATCATCCAGGGCGTGGATCGACTGCACGGCGGGGAATATACCGCCGGGCCGGATTACATGGAGGTCGGTAGTTACATCGCACTGGCGGCGGTGACCGGCGGTGAATTGTTGATCAAGAAGGCTGCCCCGGAGCACCTGCGGATGGTCAAGCTGGTATTCGAGCGGCTGGGGGTCCATTTCGAGCCGCGCGGCGAGGATGTCTTCGTGCCCGCCGATCAGCATCTGGTCATCACGCCCGACATCGGCGGAGCGATCCCCACCATCAAGGACGCGCCCTGGCCCGCCTTCCCCGCCGATCTGATGAGCATCGCCATCGTCCTGGCCTCCCAGGCCGAGGGCACGGTCTTGATCCACGAGAAAATGTTCGAGAGCCGCCTCTACTTCGTGGACCAACTGATCGCGATGGGCGCCCGTATCATCCTCTGTGATCCCCATCGCTGCGTGGTACAGGGGCCGTCGATGTTGCGCGGCGAGGAGGTGAGCAGCCCTGACATCCGCGCGGGCATGGCGCTTCTCATCGCGGCACTTTGCGCCGAGGGACAGAGTCTGATCCGCAACATCCGTCAGATCGACCGGGGCTACGAGCAAGTGGAGAAAAAACTGAGGTCACTAGGCGCTAAAATCAAGCGCATCTGCGTGTAACAGCCTTACGCTTCACGTTTCACTTCACAATATACGTATCCACGACATCCCCATCCGCATCGCGCAGCACGAGCAAATCCCCGCCGTTCCAGGCCGGCTCGGCACGTCCCCAGTGGAGATCGTGGGGCGTGTCGATGCCGGTCGTGGTGTGAAGGTGTGTTTCTGCATCCCCAAAGAGCGTGAGCGCCGGAAACTCGAAACTGTCCCCCTCACTGTCCGCGAGCGTCCATCCCTCCAGATCGACTGCGCCGCCTTGATTGCGTATTACCACCACCTCGGCCGCCGGGTCGCCGAAGCCAGATACCTGCACGATCTCGATCCGCGCGGGGCTTGAGGTGGTGGGAGTGGGCGGGGAAGCGGTTTCCTGCGCGGGGCCGGTCGTTGGAGAAGGCGCATCGGTCGGCGGCTGAGTGGGAAGGCCCCCGATGGGGATGGTCAGCTCTTGCCCGACGTAGAGCACATCGGGATTGGCGAGCTCGTTGGCCAAGATCAGGTCCTCGATGGAAACGTCATAGGTCTGGGCGATGGCGCCCAGCGTGTCCCCATCCTGAACGGTGTAGGTTTGTGGGGTTTGTGGCGGCGCGACGGTTGGCGTGGAAGGTGGACTTTGAGGCTGTGCTGCCTCGACGGTTGGGGTGGAGTAGGGCGTGAGTGATGGGGCGGCGGTGGAGGTGGCATCGGGCGGCTCAGGAGCGCAGCCCCAGAGGAGGAGCCCGGCCGCTAAAATGATGAGATTAGCGAGGATAATCACGGCCCGTTTGTGCGCAGGCATACTTCGGCGTCTCCTTCTACTGGTTTATCCTCAAACCTTCCAACCGCTCTTTGACGTTTAGCAATTCCCGCC
>CAZDYW010000326.1:0-3699 GCA_964509655.1 uncultured Anaerolineales bacterium | reverse complement strand
TTCCCTATTCTTAGCTACCCATGAGGAGGGCCACGATGACTGAAGTTGATATGATCTTGCGTGATGGTTGCGTGATCACGATGAATGAGGATTTTGATATATTTGACCCTGGTGCTGTCAGCATCCATGATGGCGCCATTGAGGCGGTCGGACCGGTCGAAGAGATCATGGCTGCCTACAAGTCCGAGGAAATGGTCGATTGTAAGGGCTGCGCTGTGACGCCTGGCCTGGTCAATGGACATACACACGCTCCGATGACATTGCTGCGCGGCTTGGCCGATGACTTGCGGTTGGACGTGTGGCTGATGGGCTACATGATGCCGGTCGAGAGGGAATTCGTCCGCCCTGACTTCTGCTGGTTGGGCACTCAATTGGCTTGCGCGGAGATGATCCGCTCCGGTGTCACTTGCTTTGGCGATATGTACTACTACGAGGAAGCAGTCGCCGACGCGGCAGCCCAGGTGGGACAGCGGGCAGTCTGTGCCCAATCCATCCTCAAATATCCCACCCCCGATGCCGCTAGCTACGACGAGGGACTTCGCCTGACCCAGGATTTCATCACTCGTTGGTCTGGACATAAGTTGATCGTGCCGGCCATCGGTCCACATGCAGCCTACACCGCCACGCCGGAGATGCTGAAGGAATGCACGCGCTTAGCCTTGGATTATGATGTACCCATCCATATCCACGTGGCGGAGACTGCACAGGAGGTTGAGGAACATCGCGCTAGATATGAAATGCCCATTGTACCCTGGATAAAGAAGCAGGGGCTCTTCGAGGCCAAAGTCACCGCGATGCACTGTGTCCACCTGGACGATGGTGAGTTACAGACCTTGTTGCATCACGGCATCGGTGTGGTCCACAATCCCTCCAGCAATCTTAAGCTGGCCAGTGGCTTCGCGCCAGTCTCGCGCATGCTGGAGTTGGGCATTTCGGTCGGCGTTGGTACTGATGGCCCGGCCAGCAACAACGACTTAGATATGTTCGAGGAGGTGCATCTGACGGCTCTCCTGGCTAAGGGAGTCACGAATGACCCGACCGCAATCCCGGCCCGCCAGGCCATGGCTTTGGCGACCCGGATAGGGGCGCGGGCGCTGCACATCGATCATCTGGTCGGTTCTTTGGAGACGGGCAAGCGTGCCGACATTGCCGTCGTCGATCTGGAAAAGATTCATATGACGCCCCAGTTCCATCGCGAACCCGATAGCGTCTATTCTTCGTTGGTCTACTCGGCCAAGAGCGGAGATGTTCGCCACGTAATATGCGACGGTCGCTGGTTGATGCGCGATCGTGACCTCACTACGGTGGATGTAGAATCGCTGCGGGCCCAAGCGAATCAAATCGCGAGCAAGATCGATCGCTTTCTGATGGCGAGGGAGGAGAGCGTGCTGAGCAAGCTGGTGGCCATTGGCGGGGTGGCGCGAGTGAAGACCTTCGAGGTGCAAGTCAAAGTTCATTTGCCGGATGCTTCGGCGGTGGACGCCCTGCTGGAGAGTGGCGAGGTCTCCGTCGTCCGTTCCTCCATTCGGCATCAGTATGATACCTACTTCCTCTTCGATGATCCTGAACATCGCAGGCTGCGCTACCGCGAGGATGAAATCCTGGATCAAGCGGGGCAGATGAAGGAATTGGTCTATCGCTTGACGCTGACCGGCGAGGCCAAGGAAAGGGAATTCCCCCGTTCCGTACTTCTATCGCGCTCCCGCTTCGATGCGCCAGCGACCCACAGCCTTCGATTTTACCGCGAATATTTCAAGCCAGAGAGGCAGATCAAGGTCCATAAGGAACGTCACCGCTATCATATTCGCTACGGAGGCACAGATTTCGCACTCAACTTGGATCGGGTGCTAAACCCAGAGCTACCGGGGATCTTTCTGGAGGTCAAGAGTCGCACATGGTCGGCGCAGGACGCTGAGCGGAAGGCGGAGCTGATTGGCGAGTTGCTGGGGCTGTTTCACGTGCAGGAGAAGGAATTGGTCAAGCGAGAGTATGTGGAACTGGCCGCCAGTGGGAAACATGAGGATGCGGCACAATAGCCACCGGTTGAAAACGCACTAGAACGGCTTGCGGAATCCGTTTTAACGAATTTTTTGTAATAGCCGGCGAACTCACTCATCGGCTTCGTTTTGCAACCAAAAGCGGAGGGGACTCGTTTGGTCAAAGAGTCCCCTCCGCTCTTTTAGTCTATCTGATTAGAGGGTGATAAGCGGTTCCACTAGGCGATCAATTCGGATCCCACCACATGTAGATCAGCGCGTCGCCTCCGTCCTCGTAGTATTCGACCTTCACATCATGGTTGCCGCTCTCGACCCAGTGGGTAGCGCAGTAGGTTGCGCCGTTGCTCGGATGCCATTCATCTAGAATCACTTCACCATCGACCCAGATGCGCACTCCATCGTCGCTGCGGGCACAGAATTTATAGTGATCCGTGTTAAAGTGCAACACTTGGGTCCAGCGGGCGGAGAAGTAATCGGACCGCACTGCGTCGGGCGAGGGACTACCGGTGCCCCAGTCGAATCCGATCCAGCCATCGTGCCGCGTCATCGCCGGATCGCCTGTGAGTTCTGTGTTGTTGTAGAACTCAGCAGCCCAGCCCGTGTCCGGAACTGGTGTAGGGGGCGTGGGAGTGGAGTCGGCATCTGTGACCTTCTCCCACCAGAAATAGCTCCGGGCGACTTGGATGTAATCGTAATATTCTACCCGGACGGTGTGCTCGCCAGCGGTCAATTTCTTTTCGGCACTGTAAAGGCGCAGGGAACCGTGCCGCCAGCCATTGATGATGCGCTCATCATCAACATAGACTCGCACGCCGTCGTCCACCTTGGCGTGGAAGCTATAGGTTCCTGCTTCGAAATCGAAGTCTCCTGTCCAACGCACGGAGAAGTTATTGCTCGACACGCATGGTGCTGGACGGTTGTAACCCCAATCGAAGTTGATGGCATCATCGGTGCGTGAAGCGCAAGCTGTGTCAGAGAGTGAGGTATTGTTGAAATACTCGCCACTCCAGGGGCCGGGGAATGAATCGGGTAGCGAGATGGGCTTGCGCGGGGGCTTCTGCGGCGAGGGGGCGGGTGTGGGGGCCGGCGGTGCAGCCCCAGGGATTGTGAGACGCTGCCCGGCATAGATGTAGTTAAGGTTGGCGATGCCATTGGCGCGTGCCATAGTCCAGACACTCACGCCATAGCGCCGCGCGATGCTGTACAGGGTTTCTCCTGGTTGTACTACGTGGACATTGCCTGTCGGTTGTTGGGACGGAGCAGCCTTGGGAAGGTAGATCCGCTGCCCTACGTAAATGCGATTGGGGTTCGTGATGCCATTATCCCGTGCGAGCGTCCAAACGTTTACCCCGTAGCGGCGTGCAATACTGTACAATGTCTCGCCGCGCTGGACGATGTGGACTCCGCCCGACTCGCTCGGTGCCGCCGAGGCTGGTATGACGCATAGCAAAAGCGTCAGCGTCGTCAAAACCAGCACTATAGGAAGCCACCTTTTGCGCATTTTGCACCTCCTTCTCGCCTCCGGTCACGTGGCAGGCTCCCTGCGCCACAGACCGTAAGCCTTTTCCAGGTATAGTTGGGAATGTTTAGCTTTTTAGCACTTCCTCAGGCAGTCAGAAGCAGACCCGACCACCGAGGTTCAGAGAGGTATCAAGACAGGATAATTATACGGTCGATTGGAAGAATTGCCAAATTAAGGTTG
>CAZDYW010000325.1:0-3702 GCA_964509655.1 uncultured Anaerolineales bacterium | reverse complement strand
TCAGACATTCCGATTTACGCGCTTTGTCGCTGTGCATGAGCGTGAACGTGTGACACACGCTGCAAAAACGTAAACACAGAAAGCACTGCCAGCGACCACGCCAGGGGAGTGAGCAGGCCGAAACCGGATAGAATAGCGATCAGGGCGATGCGCTCCATGCGAGTCAACACCCCGACCCGGCAATCGAAGCCCAGCGCTTCGGCCCGCGCGCGGGTGTAGCTGACCATCAAAGCCGCCACCAGCGCGACGAGAAACAGAGTCGCTTCCAGATCGGCCCCGGAGCGCAAGTGATGACCGGCGAGCCCCAAGATCAAGGCCGCGTCAGAGAGCCGATCCAGGGTCGAATCGAGGAAGGCCCCGAAGCGGCTCTTTTTCCCCGCGACACGCGCCAGCGCGCCATCCAGGGCGTCCATCGGCGCGAAGATCAGCAGCAGCCAGCCACTCCACTGGACATATCCCAGGTAGAAAAGCAGGCCCACGCCGACTTGTAGCAGCAGACCGAGGAGTGTGATGGTATTGGGTTGAACGCCGATGCGGTCCAGGAGATGCGCGATGGGCTTCAGGATCACAGCTGCCCGAGCGCGGGCCCAATCGCTCGGCGATTCCCATCGCTGTCCCCCCTTGACATGTCGCTCAGGTTGCGTCGAATGCACATTACTCATCCCAGCTACCTTTCACCTAATCACCCACTTTGGTCCTTTGAATGAACGCCTCCACCTTCCGCCGCGCTTCGTCGTCGGTGAATTGGGTCGGGGGCGATTTCATAAAGTAAGCCGAGGGCTCGATGATCGTGCCGCTTAGTCCGCGGTCAAGCGCCAGCTTGCAGCAGCGCACCGCGTCGATCACCACGCCGGCTGAGTTGGGACTATCCCACACCTCCAGCTTCAGCTCCACGTTAAGGGGCACCTCGCCGAAGGTAGTTCCCTCCAGCCGGATGTGAGCCCATTTGCGATCGGTGAGCCATTTCACGTAGTCGGATGGGCTGACGTGGATGTCGTCCTCGTTCAGTTCATAATCCAACTGGCTGGTGACGGAGCCGGTTTTGGATATTTTCTTGGAGATCAGGCGCTCTTGCTCCAGCATGTTGTAGAAATCCATGTTGCCGCCGAAGTTGAGCTGATAAGTGCGGTCGAGCTTCACGCCCCGGTCGCGGAAGAGGCGGGTCAGCACGCGGTGGACAATGGTGGCGCCGACCTGGCTTTTGACGTCATCGCCGATGACGGGCAATCCGCGCTCGGCGAAACGCTTTTGCCAATATGCCTCGCGGGCGATGAAAACGGGTATGCAGTTGACGAAACCACAGCCTGCGTCGAGCACTTGCTCCACGTACCACTTCGTCGCCATCTCGCTGCCCACCGGCAGGAAATTGATCACCACGTCCGTGCCGGTCTCCTTGAGGATGCTCCTGATATCGGCGGTGGGACCGGGCGCCTTAGTGATCACGCGCGATAGATATTTGCCCAGCCCATCGTGGGTCATACCGCGTTCCACCTGCAAGCCAAGATGGGGCACTTCGGCGAACTTGATGGTGTTGTTGGGTTCTTGCCAGATAGCCTCCGACAGGTCAAGCCCCACCTTATTCTTATCGATGTCGAATGCAGCGGTGAATTCAATATCGCTTATATGGTAACCCCCCAGGTTCACGTGCATCAGGCCTGGCACGAAGGCATCGTCCGGCGCGTCCTTGTAGAATTGAACGCCCTGGACCAACGCCGAGGCGCAGTTGCCCACGCCGATGATCGCTACGCGTACTTTCTTACGTTCAGCCATTTTGATTCGTTTACCTCCAAGTGTTTCGAGTTGTGATTTTCATTGAATGTGGGGCGGTTTAGGCTGCCGCTGTCCATTAACCGCCCTGGCACAGGTGCTGGCTGGGCTGCTATAAATCGATGTTACAGCCCAGGCCGGGTGCATCGGTGGCGACGAGCCATCCCTCTTCCAGTCGGAAGCCGGGCACAGTAGGGTCGTCGATCAGATCGAAGTGACCATCAAGGTCACCATAGCGCACGTTGGAACTGCTCAGGGCGAAACTCAGACCGGCAGCGATGAGCAGCGCCGGTTCGTTGACGCAGCTAACCATAGTGTCCATTCTGGCGGTGCGGGCGATGGTATCCACCTGGCGCGCGCACCGCAGGCCGCCACACGCGGCCAGCTTTATGCTCAGCCCATCGGCTGCCCGATGAGCCGCTACCTCCAGGGCGGAAGGAGGCGCCAGGACGCTCTCGTCGGCCAGGATGGGCACCGGACTGTGTTTCGTGACTTGACGCAGCGCCTCCAGATCGTCGGCCGGTGTCGGTTGTTCCAACATCTCCAGCGCGTCCTCCAGAGCGCGAGCCACGTCCAATGCCTGTTGAACCGTGTACCCCTGGTCGGCGTCCAGCCGCAACGTGAAGCGCGGCAGGGTGTCGTGGATCGCTCGCACGCGGCGCACGTCCTTGTCGGCGTCGATGCCACCCTTGATCTTGATGATGCGGAAGCCCTGCTTGGCCCGTTCGCGAGCCAGTACGACCGATTCCCTCACCGGCATAATGCCGATGGTGATCGAAGTCTGTATGCGGTTCCGATAGCCTCCTAGCAAGCGGTGCAGAGGCATTCCGGCGGCCAGCCCCAGGAGATCGTGAAAGGCCAGGTCGAAGGCGCAGAGTGCCGAGGGCACATCCTGCGTCAAGGATGCCAGTTCGTCCAGTGCATACTCCGTGTTCAACGGGTTCAGGTCACGGGCGCGGTCGGCGCAAGCCCGGCAGGCTTGCAGGACCATCTCCTCCGTCTCGCCCGTGATAGAGGGATCGAAGGCAGCGCATCCCCAGGCATCTTGCCCTTTCTGTGTCTCGACGCGCACGAAAACCGCCGTCACGCGGTCGATCTCGGGATGGCGCGCTGTCCGATATGGCAAGCGCAACTTCAGTTCAACTGGAATTACTTCTACGTTTGAGATTTGCATAAGCCACCTCCCTTGATCTGAAATGTGAGAAGCATTATACCTTTGCTTAACGGTCAGGTCAATTGAGAGGGAGCTGCGCTTCTACTGGTAGGCAGTGAAACTTTGGGGGAATGAGGCGTGGAAACGCAAAACCGCACGGTCTGCGGATCAACCGTGCGGTCAGTGTTTACGGCTAAAGTCGAAGGACTTTAAGCGTAATTTTTACAGCTACAGCCAGCCGCTGCCGATGCTGGAATCCAGCGATTTCACGTTAGCGGCTCGTGGTCCTTTATCGCTTTGCTCGATAGTGAATTCAACGCGCTCGCCCTCATTCAGCGAACGGAACCCGCTACCCTCAATTGAGGAGTAGTGAACGAATACGTCCTCACCACCGTCGCGGGAGATGAAGCCATATCCCTTGGGGTTGCTGAACCACTTAACGGTTCCGGTCAACATATCATTATCTTTAGTTTCGGCTTCGGTTTCAGTTTCGGCTTCTGCTTCTACTTTCGTCTCTTCTTGCAGTTCCGTGTCAACGTCCATTTGTTCTTCCATCTCAAACATGCTTACTCCTTTTTCTGTCTATACGACTTATATACGAAGGGAGCGTGGCTGGCAACAAAAAAACCGTCCAGCATCCGCAAGCCTGGACAGTCTTTGTACAGCCAAAACTCACTTCAAACTTCTGGTGAACATGATAACATATCTGAGCCAGAAGTCAAATGAGATCGGCGTAGAGTTTTTCGACCTGGTCGGCGTGTTCCTCCAGTGTCATCGGGGGG
>CAZDYW010000324.1:0-3707 GCA_964509655.1 uncultured Anaerolineales bacterium | reverse complement strand
TCCTCCTGTGCTCTAACACCACCTCGACATCGACCGGTGCGATTCCCCTCCGGTCAAGCCATAATGGTCACCATGCTGGTGTTTCATCGTCGGCAAACTCGGTCACTGTCAGATTAGCGCTCCAGACACCGGTGGCCGGGGTCAGGTAAATCTCGGAGTCGCCATCCTGCCTGGTGGTGTAAAGAAGCCATTCCCCATCGGATGACCAAGTAACGTAGCCAGGCGACCCTACCCCTGGCTCGAGCTCCGCGACCGTTCGGACGCTTTCAGGATCACCGACGTTGAGCACAGCGATCTGGCGACGCCCAGCGCTACTCTGGGGTGTAACGGCGACATAGGCGAGCTCATCTCCCTGCGGCGCCCAGGACGGATTTGCGTCATCGTAGGGATTCGTCGTGATTTGCTCTTCCTTCTTAGTCTCCAAGTCCAGAAGATAAAGATCATCATTCCCCCCACGCCGTGAGGTGTAGGCCAGACGGGTACCATCTGGCGACCAGGTGGGGGCGACATCCTTTGTCTTGTTGAAGGTCAATTGCCGTAGATCGGTGCCATCGGCATCGATCACGAAGAGTTCCCAGTCGCCGTCTCGATCAGAGGCGAAAGCAATCCGGGACCCATCGGGAGACCAAGCTGGGTAGAGGTCATCGGCATCGTCGTCGGTCAACTGTTCCCAGTCACCGCCATTCAGCGACATCACGAACAGATCGAGGTTGTCGTTCCGGTTCGACGAGAAAACTATGGCGTCGCGACCGGGCGACCAGCTTGGGAATGCCTCGTTCCCAGGTGCATCAGTGAGCCGAACCAGACCCGTGCCGTCCAACAGTATACAATAGAGATCAAAGCTCCCCGACCGATCCGAGGCGAAAAGTATGGGCTCCCGTACCACCTCCCAGGAAGCCAGATAGGAAGCATCAGCCCAGCCCATCACTACGCGGGTTCCCACCACCTGCACGTAATGCCACAGAGTATCGTTCTCCCACATCGGATCATCCAGGATTTCTACCAGAGTTCCTTCACCTATCTCATTATCCCACAGCCCCTCCTCGCTATAGAGATACAGATAATTGGTGCCTACCACAACGCGCAGCGTATCCGTTGTGGAGGGACGCCGTCGCAGAGGCTGAGAGGGTATCGGTTCCATGGAAAGTGCATCTTTGATAAGTGGGCTTGCCAGATCGACCGGGCGGGCCTTGACGAGCACGCTGCGGACGCTCGTGTCTTCATATTCAGTCGGGATTCCGATCAGCTCCCCTTGCTGATTGAGCATCATCCCGCCACTGTTACCGTGGCCGATCTCAGCGTCCGACTTGATCCAACGGCTGTCGTGGGTCACAATGTAGCCCTCCGACCAAGAGGGACGGCCAACAGCGTAGTCGGGGAAGCCAAGCAAAAGCACATGGTCGCCAGTGTGTACAGATTCCCGTCCTTTTAGGCTCAAAGACGGCAAGTCAAGCGGCCGCTGCACCGGTCCCAGATCATCAGCCCGATGGGTAATCTGTAGCAAAGCCAGGTCAAGTTGGTAATCTGAATGCGCGATCAGCAACTGGGCCCAGTAAGCGATCCTGGGAAACCGATCTATCCCCTGAGTGAGGTAGACCTTAGCGTAGCCGCCCTCGTTGTAGGGAATGCCCGAAGGTGTACCCATAATGTGCCAGTTGGTCAATATCAAGCCACGCTCGCCTTCTACGATGGAACCAGAGCCTTGGATGTGACCAGAACCATCGGTGGGTACCACCAACTGCACCAGTGACTGTGCAGCATCTCGACCGACAGATTGATTGTCATAGAGCATCGGGGTGACAGTGGAAGCCTTGACTTCGGTCGCAGTGGAGGGCATATCTGATGCCGCTTCCGTTGTCGAAGGTGAAGGGGTGGTCATCGGCCCGCGTAAACCGATTATGATCAGTATAATACCAATCACTATGATGATCAGCGTTACGGACGCAACCAATCGAACACTCTTGTGAGAGGCCATTTTCTTCCCTTCGATACTCTACTTAACTTCTGTACTTTTACAATCAAATGCCCAATATCTGGCAATCCGCTCAAAGTCACCCGGCATTGTACAGATGATGGCTTGGTTCTGGAATTCTAGGTCGGGGTCGAGGCGGAATTTCATCATCTATCTTTCATAAACCCCGTGCTATTCTACTCCTCATCGGGCGCCGCCGGCAAGGTGAAGAAAAACACGCTGCCTCGTCCCACCTCGCTCTCCACTCCTACCTCGCCGTCTAGCTTTTCAGCAATCCTACGCACGATAGACAGGCCCAGACCATGCCCTTTGGCGCGGACCTGATCCAGACGTGTGAAAGGAGCAAACAGCGCCCTCTGTGCCTCTGCGCTCATCCCCGGACCGTTGTCACGTACCCAGAAGCGAACCATTGCCGGTTGGTCAGTTGACTGATCGATTTGTTGCTCCGCGCCCAATTCTATGATCGGCGGCTGACCGCCATACTTGATGGCGTTGCTGATATAATTGGCCCATATCTCCTCGACCCACGGCGCATAGCCAAGCGTTTGCGGCCAAGCGGCTCTGTTGATCAACGAGATTTGGGCTTGCTCCTCCTGGATGAGCGCTTGCAAACGCGCGACGGCTTCCTCGACGATCTTGTCCATATCCAGTGGTTCGAGAATAACCTCCCGCTTACGGACGCCGGTCAGCAGCATCAACTCCTCAATGATCCTATCGAGTTTTCGGCCGGTTTGAAGAATATAGCCCAAGTATTCGGCCAGTTCCTCTGTTGGCAATGTCTCGCAATCCTGGGCCAAGATCTCAGCGAAACCGTTAATCAAGTTCACTGGATTCTTGAGATCATGAGCCACCGTGTGTGCAAAGGCATCCAACTCGGCATTCTGCGCTGCCAGTTCCGAGGTGCGCTCAGCCACCCGCTGTTCAAGGCCCATCACCAGTTCATTTAATCTGGAAGCCATTTTGTTGAAAGCAAGCGTCAAAAAGCCGATCTCATCCTGATTCTGGACAGTGACTTCTACGTCTAAGTTGCCCGCTTCCATCTGTTGCACTCCATCTAGCAAGACGGTCAGGGGCCTGGCAATCGCGTAATGGAGCAATAGGGGCAGCACCAACATCAGCATCAGGCTGCCTCCGATCACCACCCACGCCAGGGGCAGCATAAAGGTGTGCAGATACTGCCTGAAATCCAGGTGATAGTTCTGCACGATCGGCAGTTGATTATCCTGGAGCGGCCCTGTCAGGTTGCCAACGCTGGTGTGCAGACACTCGCCTCGGCCCGGGACCGCCCCGCGAATCCAGGGGTTCGCCGATGGGGTCTCGTCGGGGTCGAAGCGGAAGGGCAGGGGCAGGCCGTTGTAGGTGATGTCGAACACCCCATCGGCGTACAGAACAGCTTGAAAGGTGAAGATCGCCCCCGGTCGGTACAGCGCCGGCAGGTGGTCCCAGGTCAAGATCAAACGGTCGGGCTCCTGGCGGGCGTACAATCCGCCGCCGGCGTTGGGATCCAGGTCGATCATAAGGGGGAAGATGGCGGGCGCGTTGACGCGGCGGGCTTGCATATTGGGCTGCCAGAAGGGCTCGCCCATACTGACGACGCCCGAATTGGCGACGTAAACTTGAGTGTAGGATTGCCCATAGAAGGGAAAGGCGAAATCGATCCTGTAGTTGCGGGCCTCATTCGTGGTTTGAACCTGCAATCGATCTCCCAGCTCGGCCTCGAAGGTGAAATCGACGG
>CAZDYW010000323.1:0-3712 GCA_964509655.1 uncultured Anaerolineales bacterium | reverse complement strand
TCGACGGGCTCAGGATGACTTTTGCTGGTATCAAGATGGAAGGATTATTTTTCTGAGATCCCCTTTTCCTGTACCCTAGCCACCTGACCAGGAGCTTAATCCATCGATTGGATGAGTACCATTTCCCCCCAATGGCCGATGCGGGTCGCGGGGTACTGTTGTATACTAAACTCACAATCGAGGGCTGGAAAGGACCTAGCCTCAGAAATGAATAAAAGGAGAAAAAAATGAAGGGCAAACTGATTATTGGAGCAGGGATTGTGGTACTGGCCGTATTGACCGGAGTGGTGTTCCTTGGGATGGAATCAGCGCAGGCGACAGACGGATCGACCCCAGAAGAGGTAGTAACACAGTTCTATGACTGGTATCTGGGAGCCATCGGTGAAGGCGAGATGAGGCAAAGCCCTTTGGCTGACCGGGCTTACCGCTCCAGCGAACTATTGAGCGAGGGCTTCATCGCCGAGATCGACGAAGTACTCACATCCTTCGAGGGTGGCAAGGGCGGCTTTGATCCCATACTCTTGGCGCAAGATGTGCCGGTGAAGATTGAGGCAAGCGAGGTTACACTTTCTGGCGAGGAAGCCAGCGTGACGGTCGAGATGTTCTGGGGCGGAAACCCCAATCCCAGCGAGAGGATCGTGAGTTTGGAATTGATGGATAGCGAGTGGAAAATCACGGGGATTGAATTTCCCCAGTAAACAACCTCACAGCTACACAGACAGCCTTGTGGAGGGACTTGGACTCTCCACAAGGCTTTTTTCTTTCGCACTGGAGCAAAAGTTACACTAACTCTGTTCACACTGAAGCGTCGTCCGCCAACAGCAGTATACTCAAGAAGACACGCCTGACTGCTCCAGAGCTTGACGCACTGTCTTGGATAATTGCCCCAGACTTGGGGGCTTGATTAGCCAATCATCCAACCCCTCCGACAGCAAGCCATCCAGTTCCTCCTCCAGTGTATGGCCAGTCAGCAGCACTATCGGCACACTTGCCCCTTGCTCCCGCAAGGCGTGCAGCAGGGCCTTGCCCCCCATTCTCGGCATCACCACATCGCTAAGTACCAGAGCTATTTCCTCCTCGCGTTGCTCCATAATCTCCAGTGCCTCCAGACCATCCGCTGCTGCCAAAACCCGATAGTTCAGTTGTCTCAAGATCCCCATTATAGCGCGACGCAAGGAAGGATTATCCTCCACCAAGAGTATCAGCTCCCCTTCTCCGCGGATCAATGATTGCTCTTCGGGAAGTAGCGACTGCGGAGGACGTATTATCAAGGCCGGTAGATAGAGCGTGAAAGTCGTCCCTACCCCAACCGCTGTACTCACATCGACGTGTCCCTCGTGCTGTTTCACGATGCCCCAGACCTGCGCCAATCCCAAACCCGTTCCTTCGCCCACCTCCTTTGTGGTGAAAAAGGGATCAAAGATGTGAGGCAGCACATCATCAGGAATGCCCTCGCCGTTATCCGAAACCGTCATCCGTACCCAATCACCACGCTCCATCTCCGGCAGTGGCGGCCTCTCGTTGGGCTTGATCGTCACCCTATCCAGATCAATATCCAGGTCGCCTCCTTCCGGCATCGCATCCCGCGCGTTGACTGCTAAGTTCATCACCACTTGCTGGATACGGGTTGGGTCAGCGTTGACTGTGTGATCGCCCCGACCATACCTCAGTTTAATCTGAATGCTCTCCGGCAGCGTGCGCTCCAGAAGCTTGACCTGCTCTTTCAGCAACGGTACCAGATCGAGCGGCCTTTGCTCCAGCACAGACCGACGGCTAAAATCCAGGATCTGCTGGATCAACTCGATAGCCCGCTGGGCTTGCTCGTCAATCGTCTTCAACTGACTTTGGCAGCGGGGAGAAAGATTTTCCTCTGTCTGCGCCATCATCTGTGCATAGAGCGCGATTGTCGACATGATATTGTTGAAGTCATGGGCCACGCCAGCCGCCAACTGTCCCACAGAGGCCAGACGCTCTTGCTGGTGAACGCGCCTTTGAACCTCTCTCTCTTGGGTCACATCGCGCATCACCAACACCCAGTTTTTAAGCTCGGTCCTGTCCTCCATCGGGCGAGCGATAACCTCGAAGACACGCCCTTCACTTCGCACCTCGTGCCACAGCCCTTTGGTAGGCGGCGAGGTAAGAAGTTCATCCAGCTGCCGGTCACCCAGATGAGTGATAACATCGCCCACTTCAGCTCCAGCCAGCACCGCTAAATCGCCCTCGGCCACAGGATTAGCCTGCCGAATCCGTCCATCGGCGTCCAGCAACAAGACCCCCTCCGGCACGGTAGCAAGTATCTGCTGCACCAACTGGGCTTGCCGCCCGATCTGGGCCAACAGATGTTCCCGCTCCTGCTCCATTCGCTTGCGCGCGGTGATGTCTCGCAATACGCCCTGAGTGGCCATGCCGCCCCGGTATGGCACGTAGGAGACAGAGACCTCCACCTCAATCCTTTTACCCATTCTATCCAAAGCGGTGAATTCGTAGCGAAGATCAAGCTCCTCACCAGCCTCCAGCCTTCGCACTCGCTCCTTGACCAACGGCCTACTTTTAGGAGCCACAAGTTCCATGAAGTCAAAGTCCGGCGCTTGAGCCTCCTCCGGCGTGATACCAAAGATATCCTCGAATCTGGGATTGATGATTTCGAACTTGTCACCATAAAGCAAATAAATGGCGTCTCCGGATTGTTCAATCAGGGAGCGATATTTATCCTCGCTCTCTCGCAGAGCCTCCTCCACCCGCTTGCGCTCAGTTATTCGCAGCTTCAGCATCTTAGCCTGATCGCGCAGCATGCTCACATTAGAACCAACGACGATAAAGATGATAGTGGCACAAAGCAACCAAGAGATAATCAGAAATAGAGCTTGCCCCAGCACATTCCAGCTTGGTTCTGGCCATGGTAAGTATCCCATCAACCACAAGCCATTTACACCAATGAAGGATAGAGCAGCCGCTATGGTGAAGGCCATCCATGCGCTACGCTGATCCAAAAACACAATTGCAAGGACGACAACCAAAAAAAGCCCAAACGCTCCTACAATGTTCGTGGAATCTCGCCGCAAATATAGCTGCGCCGTAGAGATGATCAAAAAGCTGGTCAGCATAATACAAGCCGCTAACCGGACGCGAGCAGACCGCGCGAGCCATAACATCAGTCCACCCATGAACATTGTTGCTATGTCCATCACTATATCGGTCCAAGGCGCTGGGGGAAGGGACGGAACGGCCAAAGTTATGATCAGTTGTACCACCAATAAAAACATCCCCACAGCAAAGACGAGCACACCTGTTGCCGCCAGCAAGTGTACACGACGTGTCTCCTCCGATTTCTCTGGCATCACTCCACTGATCAGCCTTTTAAGATCGGCCAATACTTTAGAAACTCTATTACTATGCATCAAAACCCCTGATACTTCAACTGGATAAATCTAGGTAAGCCATCCCGGACAGCCTAAACTGATGATGTCCGAATGGTCAAGATTGGACTTTCTATTATAGCACCGCTAAGAGAACAGGACAAAACTAGTCCCTAAACTTTGCATGGTCAATGCTCCAGGGGGATTGTCAAATCACAGGGAAAACCCACGTGTCGCAAGTTGACATTCAAGCGAAGTAAGAGGTAAAATGAAGGGAGGGACAAAAGCAAATAGTTGAGATTATGTGTGCCAAGTGCCTCCGCTAAAAGTGTTCACCAGGGGTGCTAGCATCTTTA
>CAZDYW010000322.1:0-3717 GCA_964509655.1 uncultured Anaerolineales bacterium | reverse complement strand
CCCTCCTCCTGCACCATCATCCGCGTCAGCCGGGGGTCATCCGAGATGTCCGTCACAACCAATGGCTCGCCCGACCGCGCGACGCGGCCAGAGAACCCCTCACCGACCTTCAGCCGGTCGATCTCCGCCACGAACTCAGGGCTGAACCCGCGCAGGACGAAGATGGTCAGCACACCCGCTTCCTCGTCCAGCAGATAGATGCCCCCGGCCTCAATGTCCATCACCTCCAGCGTCTCATCCAGGGCGTCGGTCAGCAGTTGATCCAGATCGAGCGAGCGGCTCACGACGCCCGCGATGACGTTGAGAGCGGCCAGTTCCCTGGTGCGGCTGGCGACCTCGGTCTTCAGTTCGCGCGAGCGCTCCCGGACACTCCTGACCCGCAGGCGATACCCCCCGACGGCACCTCCCACCAGCGCCAGAGCGACGAGTCCGCGGAACCACCAGGTGGCCCAGAACGGCGGCGTGACGGTCACGGCCAGCGAGGCGCCCTCCTCGTTCCAGACGCCGTCGCTGTTCGAGCCCTTGACGCGAAAGGCGTAGCGGCCCGGCGGCAGGTTGGTGTAGGTGGCGAAGCGCCGGTTGCCGACGTAGTTCCAGTCCCGGTCGAAGCCCTCCAGCAGATAGGCGTACTGATTGCGCTCCGGGATGGCGTAGTGCAGCGCGGCGAACTCAAACGAGAGGACGCGGTCGCGGTGGGATAACTCGATCTCCTCGACGACGCTGGGTGAAGCATTCAGAATAGCCTCGCTCCCAGCGCCAGATGTGTCGGGCTGCTGAGGCGGCCCCAACTCGACCTCGGTTATCACGACCGGCGGCACGTAGGGGTTGGGCGCGATCTCCTCCGGGTAGAAGGCGTTGATCCCGTTGACGCCGCCGAAGAACAGCTCGCCATCCGGCGCGCGGAACTGCGCCCCGCGATTGAACTCGTTGCTCTGCAGGCCGTCGGCGGACGTATACGTTTGAAAAGTCTCAGTTGCCAGATCGAACCGCGCCAGCCCCAGGTTGGTGCTCAGCCACAGGCGACCCGCGCCATCCGGCAGCACGCCATACACGACGTCGTTGGGTAGTCCTGACTCCTCCCCGTAGGTGGCTGTCACGCGGCCCGTCGCCGGGTCGAGGCGCTGCAGACCATCGCCGCTCGTACCCAGCCATACCACGCCCGCCTCATCCTCGTAAAGTGATATCACTTGCTCCGCCACGCTCTGGGGGTCATCGGGATCGTGCAGCACGTGGGTGAACACGCCGGTCGCGGGGTCGAAGTGATCGATGCCCCTGGACGTCAGCAGCCACAGCCTCCCATCCCGCCCCGGGAAAATCTGGCTCACGAGGTCATCGCTCAGGCTGCGGTCGTCGTCCGGGTCATGGCGATAGGTCGCGACAATCTCCTCGGTCACCAGATCGAAGCGGCTGAGCCCCAGGCCATAATGGGCCAACCAGACCTGATCCGAACCAGCCGGGTGCAGATCCAGCACCAGCCCCACCGAGGCGCTGGAGCGCGTGAGAACTCGCGTGAAATCGAGCGCATCGGGCGCGGCGGAGAGATCGGCTGGCAGCGTCGCCCGCTCCAGCCCCATGCTCGTCCCCAGCCAGAGATTACCGCGCTCCGCATCCTCCAGGATCGCATAGGCCTGATCATCGGGAAGTTTGGGATCGATCTCGTAGAACGTGAAAGTATCGGCGCTCCGGTCCCAGTAGTCGATTCCGGCGAAAGTGGAGACCCACAACGCGCGCATCCGCCCCTGGGCGTCGAGGTTCCCCGGCGAAAGGCCGAAGCACCAGATGGAGTTGTTGCTCAGACGCTCGCCGGCGGGCGCGCTCAGGCGATAGGCCGGGAACTTCGCCCAGGTGGGATCGTAGAGGTTGACGCCGCTGACATCCGTGCCGATCCACAGGCCGCCCGCTTCGTCCTCGTAGAAGCCCGTGATGCCGTCGCCGCTGAGGCTTTCGGGGTTGTCGGGATTATGCGCGTAGTGCTCGAAGCAGCCCGTCTCCCAATCATAGACGTCCAAGCCGCCCGCGAAGGTGTGAAACCAGAGCGTCCCTCGGCCATCCTCGTACATGCGCCATACGGCGTCGTGAGATAGGCTGCACGGGTCTTCCGCGTCGGCGGGGTAGCGCGTGATGGTGCCCGCCCCCGGGTCGAGCCGCTCCAGGCCCAAGCGGGCGTAAGTGCGCGTCTCGTCCAAGTTCAAGTGCGCGGAGCTGACCCAGAGCTTGCCCGCGCGATCCTCGACCAGCATACGCACCGAGTTGCCCGAAAAAGAGTTCGTCGCATACGATTCAAACGCGGGATCGTAGGGATACGCCGTGAAGCGCCCGGTCTCGCGGTCCAGCCGATTCAGCCCCCCATACCGCGTCCCCACCCAGAGCCTGCCCGCCCGATCCTCCAGCAGATAGGCGACCGCCGGGCTGGCGAGCGCGTGCGGATTGTCGGGCTGAAAGGCCGGATCGTAGTGATGCACAGGCGGGTCGTACTGGTAGCCGCCGGAGGGAAAATCGCGGTAGGGATAGCGCACGAAGCTATCGTTCTCCCCGTCGTAGCGATTGAGCCCGCCCTCGGTGCCCACCCAGATCGTGCCCGCGCGGTCCTCGTAGACGTGCCGCACGATCCGATGGCTCAGGCTGGTGGGGTCGTCGGGGTCATGCCGGTAGGTCGTGAAGTCGTCGCTCGCCGGGTCGTAGCGGAAGAGGCCGCTGCCGAACGTGCCGATCCACAGCTGGCCTTGTCCATCCCCGTGCACGGACGTGAACCCGCGTCCCGCTTGCTGGAAGGGGTCGTCCATCGCCAGGCTATAACGGATGAAGCGCTCGCTCTCCGGCTCGTAGCGGTGGACCGTGCCGTCGGCGGTCAGGAACCAGACCACGCCCCGCTGGTCCCGCTCGCAGGTCGTGATCCAGTTATCGCTCAGGCTGTGTGGATTCTCGGGGTCGTGCCGGTAGACTTTGATCTGGTAACCGTCGTAGCGGTTGAGCCCATCCTCTGTGCCGAGCCACATAAAACCCTGGACGTCCTGCACCGTGCAGTAGATTGAGCTCTGCGAGAGGCCGTCGTCGAGCGTGAGGCGCTTGAAGGTGATGTCCTGTACGGCATCTTCACCCACAAGTTGGGGCTGCTCCACGCGCGTAGACAGGGCAGACGTCCGCAGGCTGCCAAGGGCTAAGATCAGCAGCCAGGCGAAGAACAGATTGAAGGGGAAAGGAAATCGTTCTTGCGATTTCACTGCAAGTACCTCGTGGATAGAGATGAAGCGTTTTGGTAACTAAATAGACATTCTAAACTGGATCGTTCGTTTATCTATCCAGGCCCATCTCTCCATACCGAGGAATTATACCATGAACAGTGCTATTTGTCTGTGAGCTAAGTTACTCCCATTGCATACCGCTCCCGGCGAACGGCCCACCTCACAATAACTCCACTTCCATTTGTTCATCCCAACACTGCGTGGCATTGGCAACCAAACAGCGCCAAGCGTAGAAAACCACCCAGGCCATGATCAAAGCTCCAGAGGCACCCAGTGCCCATGGGCCTATTTCATCGATCAAGAAGCCCCCGATAGCCGGCGCGATAATTCGCGTCAGGCTGTCCAGAGAGGTGGAAAGGCCCAATGCACCGCCCACATCCTCGGCCCGGACAGCCTTGGTGAGAGCGCTATTGGTTACAGTGTTCAATGTCCCGCCGGAAAGTGGCAGTAGCGCTAGCACGGCCAGCATCAGGGG
>CAZDYW010000321.1:0-3718 GCA_964509655.1 uncultured Anaerolineales bacterium | reverse complement strand
AACGCCAGCGGCTGCCAGTGCCGTCAACTGATGGTGCGTCAACTGCGGGATGGCTCCTTTCTCACCGTGCCGGCCGCCGTGATCAGCAACGGGCACAACGGGCACGACGGCCCCCGTTTGGTGCTCGTCTCTGGGCAGCATGGCAACGAGTGGAACGGCCCCTGGATTCTGCACCGCTTGGTGCATAGCCTGGACCCTGAGCAAGTTCGTGGCACCATCGTGGTGCTCCCCGTCGCTAATCCTCTGGCCTTCAACGAGGGGCGGCGCGTCTCGCTGGTGGATAGCATCGACCTGAACCGCACCTACGGCGGTCGGCGACCGAGGAAACCGACCGAGCACCTGGGAGCGCTGCTCTGGGAATCGGTCTTCTCGCGGGCCGATTATCTGATCGATCTGCACAGCGGCGGGCCGGGGGAATATCTGCCCTTCGCCTCGGCGGTGAACGGCAATGAGCTGGCCCTCGCTCGCACCCTGAACCTGCCCTACATCCACACGCCGAGCAGGACCAAGTCCGGATTCCTGGTCGATACTTGCCAGCTTTCCGACATTCGGGCGCTACTGATCGAGGTGGGCGGTGGTCATTCCCTCGACGTGGAGTACCATCGAGCCGTACTTGATGGCTTGTCGAATTTTATGCGTGCGGTGGGAATGTTGGAAGGGGAAGCGGCCTCCGGCCCGGAGCCTTACATCTTCAAGCGCAAGGACATCGTATCCTCGCCGGGCGCCGGATTCTTCCTGCCGGAGGTGCGGCTGGGGCAGCGCGTCGAGGCCGGAGAGCGTCTGGGGATGATAACTCCCCTCTTGAGTGAAAACAGCGTCGAGATCACATCGCCCAAAGAGGGGATTGTGCTTTACCTGCGGAAGGAGCCATTGGTCGGCGAGCAGGACAGCCTGGCCCATCTCGTCTGAGCTCTCAGGGGACAAGACCCTAAAGGTTTTCGAAAACCTTTAGGGTCTCTTTCCTCCCCAGGGCAATTGCATTTATCGCAGTAGCGCAAAAGTCACCCCGTTGTATATCGCTCCTGGCGGACGGCACGTCCGGCGCGAGCAGAACGGGGTGACTTTTGCTCCAGTGCCATTTATCTGTTGCTCATCAGGGATCGCCAGATCCCGGCTCTGCGCGACGAAAACTATCCCCAAACGGGGCTTCAGACGGGGATCTGGCGATCCCCTTTGAGCAAAATAGACCGCTGGATTTAAATGCAATTGGCCTTACTTTCCTACCCCTCCATTATAGCCGCGTGATTTTCGGCAATGTAGCTCAGCAGCACCGCCGAGGCGGCGAACATCTTGGCCAAATCCTCCTCATCCAAGCGCGTGACGCTCAGCGCATTGGACGACACACCGAGCCCGCGCTCGGTATCGACCCCGCCATATCCAGAGAGATTAACCACCAGAGCGCGCTTTCGGTTCTCGCCCGTGAAAGGCTCCAGCGCGATGCGGAAGAGCGCTCCCACCGGCAAGAGCTGATCGCCGTCGCGGGCCACGTAGACCCGGAAGTCGAAGTTGCGCTCCGAGTCGCGCCACAAGGCCCGGTGCGGCTCCACCTTCTCACAGACGGTGTAGGGGAAGGGACTGCGCCAGGCGCCGAACTTCTGCCGGAACTCCCCCATACTCTCCTGGATCACGACGGGAATCGGTGAGCGGCCATCGATGGGCTGCACGCCGGCGCCGCCGCTGCCCTGGAAGGGCTTGATGACCAGGTCCATCTCCTCCCGCCGCTCCTGACAGAGCGCGATGAGATCGTCCACCGTGTCGGCACGCCAGAACTTGAGCGGGCTGACGTCGAAGGGCGTCAGAAGATCGGCGGCCCGATCCACGGCCCGGTAGGTCAGGTACTTGTCATCCGTGATGGGAAATCCCCAGTTGGCCAACACCACGTCGAAGCGCTCGCCTCGGCTCATCTGGTAATGACGACGGGCCACGCCATCGCCGATGATGGCGCTCACGGGATGGCCGTTCAGGATGATGCGGGCCTCTTGCCCCGGCGTCCCGATCAGGGCCGGCAGGAGGGTCTCATAATCGCTGAGGATGATCAGTCCCTCGCCTTCCGCCACGATGCCGCGAAACTCCTGCAGGCGGATGATGCGGGCCGTCTCGCACAGGCCCCGGGTGATCATTTCCTCCCGCAGCCTTTCGGCCATGTAGATCTTCTCGATGAGCAGCGCGTCGGTCTGGGGGTGCCCGACGATGAACAGCGGATGGGGCCCCTCGACGAAGCGCAACATCTCCAGATAGCCGTTACAGACCAGGTCCATATCGTGCGTCGCAAGGGAGCCATACCCGCGATTGCTGCCGCCGTTCGTCTCCAGTACCACGTATTGGAGCTCGCCGCTGGACAATCGACGCACCATAAAATCGACCGAGCCGACGAAGAAATCCCCGCCTTGTACCGTGATGAGGCTCTCATCCGGAATCAAGCGCAGCGCTCGGCGGCTAATGCGCGCTGTCATGCGCTCATCCTGGCGGTCTCGCACATCCTCCAAGCTCACCAGGCGATGGCCGCCGATAAGGGGAGAATATCCGACCAAGCGCTCCAGTTCGGTCAAGTTCGGGGTTGGGATTGCGGCGGGATTATGCTCGATCATCATCAAATCCTCCTCAATGAAAGAGAGATTGAACCAATCTCCTACGACCAATCCAGCGGCTGATGGGCGATAGCGGCCATCAGAACCGTGGAAGCGGCGAAGATTTTCACGAGGTCCTCTTCCTCTAAATGCACCGTCTCCAAGCTCTCCTCGGTCAGCCCCAGGCCGCGCTCGATGGCCATGCCGCCGTATCCAGAGAGGTTGACGATCAGGCTATCCTTGCTGTAGTCGCCCTTGTCGGGCCGGGGGGCCAGGCGGAAGAGCCCGCCGATCGGGATCAGCTCGTCACCCTGTCGCGCGACGTAGATGCGGATGTCGTAGTTGTGACGACCGCCGCGCCAGGTGGCCTTGCGCGGCTTGATCATCTCGCAGACCGTGTAGGGGAACGGATTATGAGCGTGACCGTACTTGGCCCGGAACTCGCCCAGGCTATCCTGCACCACCTCACCCACGGTCGAATCTTCCAGGATGGGGAGCACGCCCGTGCCGCCGCTGCCCCGGAAGGGCTTGACGATCAGGCCATCCATCTCAGATCGCTTCTCCGCGCAAATCTGCTCCAGCTCCTCCCTGCTTTCCGCCCTCCAGAAGCGCAAGGGATACATCCCGTGCGGGGTCACCAGATCCCGTGCCCGTTCGATGGCGTCGTAGGTGGAGTACTTGTCGCCGGTGACGGGGAAGATCCAATTTGCCAGCGCCACGTCCGCGCGTCGATGGCCCAGCTCTGGATGCTGCGCCACCGCGCCGTCGCCGATGATGATATGAACCCGCCGGTTCAGCAGGTAGACGCGGTCGTCCCGCAATTGTAGGCTGAGCGCCGTCTGGCTGTGGGGTGCGAGGACGATCACCGCGTCATTCTCCACGAGCGGGCGCTGGACGCGGAAGTCGTTGATGGAAAGCACGTGGACTTTCTCGCCGGGGCGCTCTTGCTCCAGGGCCTCCCTCAGCCGGTCGATGACGAGGAATTTCTCGGTGAGCAAGTTATCGCCGACGGGATACCCGATGACGATCAAAGGCGGCTCGTTGGGCTCCACAAAGCGCAGCATCTCGACGAAGGCGGCCATCAGGCGCTCTATGTCGGGCGGAGCGAGCAGCGTCAATCCGCGGCTGCTCCCGCCGTTCGTCTCCAGCGC
>CAZDYW010000320.1:0-3726 GCA_964509655.1 uncultured Anaerolineales bacterium | reverse complement strand
CGTCCGGCGCGAGCAGAACGGGGTTACTTTTGCTCCAGTGCCAAATTGGCGTGCTGACATGTTGGTAAATTCGGGCGAGCGCTTGACCGATCTTCCAATCTATCAGCTTGCTGGCCTCTTCGCCGCTCTCTCCCTCGCCGTGGCGCCCGATTTCTGGCAGCACGCCATTCACTCCAACGCCCACATCGTCAGCGCAGCGCTGGCCCTCACCCACCTCTGGCTGCTGATCCGCTGGTGGCGCACCGGGCGCGACCGTTGGCTGGCCGCTTTCGCCGTGACGCTGGGCTTCGCCGCTGCCCACCATCCCATCACGCTGATGGGGCTCCCGGCCTATGGCGTTTTCGTCCTGGCGGTGCGTCCTCAAATCTGGCGCCAGTGGCGGACGGTCTTGTTGGTGATCGGCTGTTTGCTTTTGGGATTATCGCCGCTTTTGTATTATCCCCTGCGCAGTCCCAGCGTGCCCTTCGGCCCCACCGACATGAATACCCTGGATGGCTTCCTGCGCCACGTCACCGCCCGTGGGCTGCGGGGCAACCTCTTTCACTTCGGGCTGGCCGATCAGCCGCACCGCGCCCTCGTCTTCTGGTCACTTTTGCGGCTCCAATTTCCCCTGCCGGTCATAGCCCTGATGGGCGTCGGGCTCATCTGGATCATCCGCCGCACGCCGAAGCCCGCGATCCTTTTCTGTTTATTCCTCATCACCCACCTGCTTTTCACCCTCAACACTGTCCAGGACGTGATGGCCTACCTGCTGCTGCCCTTCGCCGCCCTCGCGATCTTAGCTGGCGTCGGCGCACTGGCCCTTATTAGATTGGTTCAATCTCTGAGATTGAACCAATCTCTATGCAATTTGTCATTTATCATTCTCCTCTTATCTTGGCCTCTTTTGCAGGGCGCACGCAATCTCTCGCGCGGTATCTCGCTGCGCGATTTCACTGCCGCCGAGGAGTGGGTCGCTGAGGTGCAGGGACGCTTCGCCGGGCGCGGGGAAGGGGCCATCTTGCTCTCCGACTGGGAGCATTTCACTCCCTTGATGGCCGATGCCTACACCCGGGGCGGCGGGCTGTCCGAGGAGGATCTGAGGCCGATCTACGCCTCCACCGCCAAATCCTGGCCGGCCTGGGTCTGGGAGTACATCGAAGCGGGGCCGATCTATCTGCCCGATGACCGCGCGGCGGTGCGGCGCGAGGGCTTCCGCTTGGTGCCGGAGGGAGCTTTCTATCGCGTGGAGGCGCCGCCGGTGACGGAGGCCGATCCAGCTCATAAGCTGGGCGTCTGGGCGGGCGAGCGGGTTCACATCTTGGGGTATGACTTGCCTCAAACTACCGTCCGCGCGGGAGAGCCATTGGTGTTGACCCTCTACCAGAGCGTGCCGGAGGGGCTGGCGGAGATCTGGATGCCGTATGCTGAGCTGGGGCCACTGGAGGCCCGCTGGACTACCGACAGTCGGCTGCTCACGAATCAATGGCTGCCCGGTGAGATCGTGGCGGAGCGATATGAACTGCCGATCTCCTACGGCCTGCCGCCGGGGGAGTATCCGCTGCGGCTGGGATATGCTGACCTGACCGGTGGGCGGGGAGATTTGGAGCTCTCGACCGGAGGCGAGACGGTAAAGTTGGCGACCATCTCCGTGACACCCAATCCACACGCGCCGTCGGCGAAGGTGCAGAAGCGGGCGCTGGCCAATCTGGATAATCAAGTGGCGCTGATGAGCGCCAGGGCCTGTTCCCAGACAAGCTTACCGAATTGTTTGGCTAAATCGAAGGCCGTCTGGGAGGAGCCGCTGGTCGTCCGTGGAGGGGATGCGCTCCGGCTGATTTTGAAGTGGCGTGCTCTGACTTCCCCTCGCGATAGCGCCACTATCTTCATCCACCTGATCGACGGCACGGGACGGCCTGTCGTCGGGCACGACTACACCCCACTGGGCGGATCCGCTCCGACCTACCTCTGGTTCCCTAAGTGGCTGCCGGGACAGACCTACACCGATCCCTATCGCCTGGATATTCCGGCGGATACCCCACCGGGGGAGTACTGGCTGGAGGTGGGGATGTATGGGATGACTTCCCTTCGGCGCTTTCCTGTGGTAGACTTAAAAGGGAATTTAGCCGGTGATCGTGTCATCTTGGGGTCGGTGCGAGTGGAGTAGATAAGAGGAGGCTTCAATGGAAATCGCGTTGCTGATTTGGGCGCTTGCTTTGACGGTCTTACTGGCGGTGGGCATCATCTGGATGTTCGACTTGCAGAATCGATTTCGCCAATTGCAGAGTCGCTACGAAAACATCTTCGGCGGGGCGGAAGATGATAGTGTGGGGGCGGCCTTGCAGAGCCTAGCGGCCCGATTATCGAAGACGAACGCCCGCACCGAGCGGCTGGTGGCACATAACAAAGAGATCGACGAGACGCTCGCCCACGCTGTTCAGGGAGTGGGGTTGGTGCGCTTTCGCGCCTTCGAGGGTACCGGAGGTGATCAGAGCTTCGCGCTGGCCATGGTCGATGGCCAGGGGAACGGGGCTGTCATATCGGCGCTCTATGGGCGGGATGCGACGCGCATCTACGCTAAATCCATCGAGGGCTGGCTTTCCCCCCGCTCCCTGACGGACGAGGAGAAGCAAGCCCTGGTCCAGGCTCGCCAGGTCGTTATCCCCGTACCTTAATCAAATGGTGAATACTAAGGGGCGGAAGCGTTGGGTCTTTTTTGTCATCGGGATGTTGATCAGCGCGGGTTTCCTCTGGTACGCGCTGCGCGATATCCACTTGGGCCAGGTCTGGGCCTCATTGCGCAAGGCCAACTATTGGTGGCTCATCCCCGGCGTCGCGGTTTATTTCATCTCCGTCTGGTTCCGTAGCTGGCGCTGGCATTTTCTCCTCAGCAGAGCTTGCAAGCGTGTCCCTGCCAATCGACTTTTCCCCGTCGTCGTCATCGGCTATATGGGCAATGACATTCTGCCCTTTCGCTTGGGCGAGGTTTTGCGAGCTTATGTCCTCTGGCGTCGGGAACACATCAACGTCGGCGCCACATTTACCACCGCGATCCTCGAACGCATCTTCGACGGGCTGACGATGGTGCTCTTCGTCCTCTTCGGATTGCTCTTCGTGCCTCTGTCGGCCTTTCTCAGGCAGTTGGTGACCATTGCGGGGATTGTGTTTTTCGGCGTCTTGATCGCCTTCCTCTTCCTGGCCGCCATGCCCGATTTGCTGCGGCGCATCGCTTATGGCCTGATTGAAATGTTGGTGCCGGAGCGATTCCGCGCTCCCTTGCTCGATTTAGTCGAGGGCGTGATCGCCGGCCTGGAGGGCCTTCGCAGAGGGCGAGACGTGCTGGTCATCTTCGGAGTAACGCTGTGGGTATGGATGCTGGAGATGGTCAAGTACTGGCTGGTCAGCTTTGCCTTCGAGCTGCACCTATCCTACGCGAAGATCATGTTGATGGGCGGGGCGATCAACTTGCTGACCGCGCTGCCCTCTCTCCCCGGTTACATCGGGACATTTGAGTCGGGGATCAAAATTTTAGAGAGTCTCGGAGCACCGTCGGCCGCGGCGGGGAGTTACATTCTAGTTCTGCACGCTATCTTATTGTTGCCGGTGACACTGCTGGGTCTGGTCTTTATGGCCCTGGAGGGCATACATTGGACGGAGATGATGGAGGAAGTCAAGAAGTAAAAGACCTGACAGGTTTTGCAGTGCTTCTGTAAACCTGTCAGGTCTTAAAGGCTTCTACACCGTCTT
>CAZDYW010000319.1:0-3726 GCA_964509655.1 uncultured Anaerolineales bacterium | reverse complement strand
CGGCTTGAACCTCGATTTGACCTGGCGCCACTCTGATGCTAAAATAGGGGCGAGGCTAGAGAGATGATAGATGACGAACGAGATTATTTTTACACCGCTTGCCAAGCACGACAAGGGTGTATCTTGATTAAGAGCCACCTAATTGTCGGTCAAGGCAGGTTATTTGCTTGCCGGAAACCGCTAAAAAAGGGCACAGCTAAGCTGTGCCCTTTTTGTGTTTCACCCCGACAGGGTTATCCCGAGTAGGGCTGAAAATCTTAGAACCTTAAGTCTTAAAAAGCTACAGCGCATTGGCTGAAACGCCAACGCCATACAGAACTTGAATGGAGGTAGACGATGGATCTTAATTTAGACCTGAACCGCGATATACCGGTGTTGGACTGGGATCCACACCTGGCCTCGCGCACCGAAGGAATGAAAAGCTCCGCCATCCGCGAACTCCTCAAGCTGACCCAGAACCCGGAGGTGATCTCCTTCGCAGGCGGCCTCCCCGCCCCCGATTTCTTCCCCTTGCGGGAAATCGAGGAGGCTTGCCGCTACATCGTCCATGAGGACGGCGCTCAAGCCCTCCAGTATAGCGCCACAGAAGGATACGAGCCGCTCAAAGACTATCTTGCCAACGCAATGCACAAGTACGGTGTCCCCGCAAGATCAGAAAACGTGCTCTTAACCAACGGCTCCCAGCAAGCACTGGACCTGCTGGGCAAGATATTCCTCGATCCCGGCGACCATGTGCTCACCAGCCGCCCCACGTACCTGGGCGCGATCCAGGCATGGAACGCATACCAGGCCCAATACCACACCGTCAATCTCGACGAAGACGGCATGGTCGTGGAAGAGATCGAGCACGCCTACGAAAAAGTGCTGGCCGACTCCGGGAAACCGCCGAAGTTCATCTATGTATTACCCAACTTCCATAACCCCGGCGGCACCACCTTGACACAAGCGCGCCGCGAGCAATTGGCCGACGTGGCCACGAAACTGGACCTTCCCGTCATCGAGGACGATCCTTACGGCCAACTAAGGTACGAGGGAGATGACCTTCCCCCCATCTGCACCTACATCCCAGAACGCACCATCTACCTGGGAACTTTCTCCAAGGTTCTAGCCCCCGGCCTGCGGCTGGGATGGATCGTCTGCCCCAAGGTGTTGATGCGGCGCTTCGTGCAGGCCAAACAGGGTTGTGATCTGCACACTGGCACCTTCGTTCAATATGTCGCCAATGACATCTGCCAGCGCGGCTTGCTCAGACCACACGTCAGGCGCCTGCGCAAGGTCTACAAGGAGCGACGAGATACGATGCTCGACTCGCTGACCGAATTTTGGCCCGAGGAATGTAGCTGGACCCATCCCGAAGGAGGGCTCTTCCTCTGGGCACGTGTGCCGGAGTCCATCGACACGATGAAATTCCTGGAGGATGCCCTGGAGGAGAGTGTAGCTTACGTCCCTGGTGTCAATTTCTACCCCAATCAGGACGGCGGCTACAACGCTATGCGGCTCAACTTCTCCTACTCCTCTTCGGACGTGATCGTCGAGGGCATTCGCCGACTGGGCGTGGCGCTAAAGAAGAGGCTGGCTTAAACTCGCCGATAAGCGTCGATAGACAAGAAACCAGGTTTTGCCGCTTCGCTTACGGCAAAACCTGGTTTCTTTCCTCAGTTCTTTATACCCACTGTCTAGAGCAGGTCGGGACGGGCGTACTCCCCCACCAGATGCACCCGCGCCCACGAGGGCATGGCCCGCTCCAGCGAGCAAGCCAACCGGAACAAGCTCTCATTGAAGGCCAGATAAGAGGGATCGCCGATGAGGCGAAGCTCAGTGCGCCTCAAGCCAACGTTTCTGGCCAATCGCTCAATCTGCGCGGGCGTGTTGGCACGGTAGAAAGCGGGGAAAGTGTCCACCTCAGCACGCCCGTAAAATCGCTCCACCAACCGCCCCTTGGTCCAGCCCAGCACACGGTTAAGCAGCAGCAACGGGTGCCGCGCGTTTGGCGTGAGAAAGATGAAGCGCCCGCCGGGGCTCAGCACCCGCGCCACCTCGGCGAAGACGCGCCCCGGCTCCGCGAGATGCTCCAACACCCAGGAGCTACAGACCAGATCGAAGCTTTGATCGGCGTAGGGCAGCGTCTCCGCCGGGCCATAGGCCAAAGCCAGCTCCGGCACGCGATGCTCGCGCAATGATTGCATGTCGAGATCGAACCCGACCACGAAACCGGCGCTGGGATGTAGGCGCTCCATCACTCCGCCGCGCCCACATCCAAGATCGAGCACGCTCATCTCCGGCGTCAAATGAGCGCTCACCAGGTCTTGATAAACGTGACTGCTGGGCCGCCAGCCCGGATTGAGCTCGGCGTAGCGCTGCCGGTAGTTTTCCTGTTGTTCGAGAGATAGCATTTTTGAAGCTCACTTCTGGGCTATGAAAAGCGTGTCTCAATTATAATCCCCGCCCCCATTCAGGCAAATTTCACTTGACATCTGGAAGCTTAGCGGTATAATTTGGCTCGTACAATCCTCGGTAGCTCAACGGTAGAGCGGCCGGCTGTTAACCGGTAGGTTGCAGGTTCGAATCCTGCCCGAGGAGCTAGACTACACGCCAGGGAAGCATTGCTTCCCTTTTTGTTTACCTCTCGCAAATGATCTCCTCAGTGCATCAAGTGACTGTCTTCTTGCAATCTTCAATCCGGACGTTTCTGGATAAGTGTCCTAGACCGACCCATTTACTCCGCCTGGCGCTGGCGATCTTCATCATCTGGAGCATCCGCCCGCCACGGGTGCGCGTCACGCTCGACCCACCGCAGGAAGTCAGCACCACCAACCCCGTCGCTGGCGTCCACACCCGCCTCACCGATGAGGTAGAAGAGTGGAAAATCCAGCGCACGCTGCGCATGGTGCGCCAGATGGGCACGCCCTGGATCGTCGAATACTTCCCCTGGCCCTACATCGAGCTGGCGGAGGGCGAGTTTTCCTGGGATCATAGCGACACGGTGATCGAGCACGCCGAGAACCAAGGGCTGACGGTGGTCGCGCGGCTGGGCTGGACCCCGGCCTGGGCGCGGCCCGATTCTGACGAGCAGGAGACGACCCACACTTACCTCCCGCCTGGCCGGTACGAGGATTTCGCCGACTTCGTGGCGGCCTTCGCTGCGCGCTACCGGGGGCGCGTGCAGCACGTGATCATCTGGAACGAGCCCAACCTCAGCTTCGAGTGGGGCTACCAACCGGTGGATCCGGAGGGCTACGTCGAGCTGCTGCGCGAGGTCTATCCTCTGGCCCACGCCGCGAACCCCGAGGTGGTAATCCTGGCCGGGGCGCTGGCGCCCACGCTGGAGCCGGAGGGAAGCCCGGCCGGGATGAACGATCTGGCCTATCTGGAGCGAATGTATGAGGCCGGGGCCGGGCCCTACTTCGATGGCTTAGCCGCCCACGCCTACGGCCACACCGCCCCGCCGGATGAGCAACCCGCGCCCGAGAGGATCAACTTCCGCCGCGTCGAGTTGCTGCGCGAGATCATGCTCGCCCACGATGACGCCGACAAGCCGGTCCACGTGACCGAGGCGGGCTGGAACGATCATCCCCGCTGGACGGGAGCCGTCAGCCCCGCGCAGCGCATTCAATACACCATCGGCGCATACGAATGGGCGCGGAACCACTGGCCCTGGTGCAAATGCGTCGCGATGTGGGCCTTCCGCTACCCCGCGCCGAGCTACAACTACCAGGATCATTACAC
>CAZDYW010000318.1:0-3732 GCA_964509655.1 uncultured Anaerolineales bacterium | reverse complement strand
CATTTGAGCGCAGCTATCGCACTACATACCCAATCGCCCAGCAGGATGATGCACTCAGGACAACAATGACTTACCTAACTGTCAAACGGGGGATGAATTTATGAAAGTAGTGGGAATCGCGGGAAGTCCGCGACGGAACGGAAACACGGAGATTTTGCTGAATCAGTTTCTAGCTGGCGCAGAGGATGCTGGCGCCCAAGTGGATAAAGTCGTGCTCCCCAGACTCGATATCGCCGGATGTATCGCGTGTAACGGCTGCTGGGAGGATGGCGTATGTGTCGTGGAGGATGATTTTCAATCGGTGAACGAAAAGCTTATCGAGAGTGATGTGGTCGTGCTGGCCTCACCCCTTTTCTTCTGGAATGTGTCTGCACAAGCTAAGGCCCTCATCGATAGGGGGCAGAGCCAATGGGCGCGGAAATTCGTGGTCAAGAAACCGCTAACTTCCACCCTCGCGGGGCGTAAGCGGCGACGCGGCGTGTTCATCTGCGTCGGAGGCGACTCGCGCCGATACTTCGAGGGAGTAGTGCGCACTGTTCGCTCTTTCTTTAGGGTGTATCAGATTGACTATTGGGAGGCTCTTCTCTACAGTGATGTAGAGGCTAAAGGGGAGATCAAGGAGCACTCCAAGGCTGGGCAGAGCTCAACCGCGATGGAGGAGGCTTTCGATCTTGGGCGTAGGGCTGTGGAGGAACCGTGGAATGGAGAGTAATCGGTGTCTGGTAAATTTGTTCCAGCCTTGGAGGTGCTTTGCTCTCAAGGATAAGTCGTCATCCTTGACGACCTGTAAGAATTAAAGTAGGATTGATTTTTGTTAGCGCTCGGCGGTTGCAGATTGTGGCTGCTGGAGTGTATCACGCCCGTGGAAATGAGTTGCTTCCTGTTTGCCGTCTACCGGGTCGAGGCGTAGACATCATGTCGGTCATATTTTCCGAAAGTTTGGCGGGGGATGGGAAGGTTGAGCGAGGAGCATTTTGAGATGCAAGAGCACGCAGAAAAACGTTTTAATCAACTGGTATTTGCCATATTGATCTTCGGACCCCTCACTGCCAGTCTCCTGCTGGCAAATTGGCTACAGCGTATGATCCCTGGAATCTCCGCCCTGCTGGAATATATCTTGCTCTCCTTTCCTGCCCTGGCCTTGGTGGCGATTCTTTATGTATTCAAGCCTCGGATGTTGGCCTGGTTCAGAAAGATCGACAAAAAAGGACAGAAGCAATAGTGGAGAAGTTTATAAGCTGAAGGAGGTCAGAGGCGATGAAAGGTGCTTACATACCAAATGAGGCTCGTCTTGACGATCGAGTCGCCGTGGTGACCGGCGGCGGGCGAGGCATCGGACGTGCCGCCGCGATCCAGCTCGCCGAGGTTGGCGCTAGCGTGATGGTGACTGCACGCACTGCGTCGGAGATCGAGGAGACGGCAGAGCAAATCCGTCAAGATGGCGGCTCCGCCCAGTCATTCCCCGCCGATGTCTCCGATTGGGAAGGGATGCTCCAACTGGCTAAGGCGACGGAGGAAGCCTTCGGCCCAGCCGATATCGTGGTCGCCAACGCCGGCGTAATCGAGCCGGTGGGTAACACTTGGGAGGTCTCGCCAGATCGGTGGGCTAAGAATCTAACCATAAACTTGACCGGTGCGTTCTATACCGCTCGTGCCTTTCTGCCGGCGATAGTGGAGCTTGGTGAGGGAGTGTTTATCTTCACCTCCAGCGGCGCTGCGACTCATCCTGTCGCCGGGTGGAGCGCCTACTGCGCGGCGAAGGCCGGGCTGGATCACTTCGTGCGCAATCTGGCGTCCGAGGTCGATCAGCACGGCCTACCTCTCCGCGCTCACACCTTCTACCCTGGCATAGTGGATACCTCAATGCAACGACATATCCGGGGCAAGTCTGAGGATGATTTCCCCAGGTCGGACCAATTCCGGGATTATCACGAGGAGGGCTGGTTGCGTCCACCAGAGGAACCGGCGGCCCTCATCTGGTGGCTCGCTACCCCGATGGCGAGCGAGTTTCACGGACAGCCCGTGAGCATCGATGATCCCGACATCCGCAGACGTATGGCCGATGATCTGAACCTGCCGGTTTTCGGCGGGCGCGGGAGCTGAAGTGATAATAAGCATTATAGAATGCTCCGGCAGGGGGGTGCATCTGAACGGGAGAGTAACTGCGGGGCGCTTACGAGTTGAATCAAAGGGGGAATAGATGGATACCTATCGTGTGGTCTTTCACATCGACGAGGGGAGCATTGCCCGGGCGAACATGGTGCTGCACAACATTCAGAACCTGATCGATGATCTGAGCGCGGATAGCGTTGAGGTTGCATTGGTCGCCAACGGCGAGGGCGTGAAGGCACTGCTTAAATCGCCGAACGTGCACAAGCGACAGGTGAGGAAACTGGCCGATCAGGGCGTCGAGTTTCTTGCCTGCCGAAACAGCTTGCGCTTCCTGGGGCTGGACAAGGGCGACTTATTAGATTCTGTCGAGGTAATTCCGGCCGGAGTGAGCGCGTTGGCGAAGAGACAGGCCGAGGGATGGGCCTACATTCGGCCTTAGAGGTAAGAGATTCAAGGAGGAAAAATGCACATCTTAGTCTGGCTGATCAGTGGGATCATCGCTGGCTGGCTCACGGGGCAGATCGTGAAGGGAAAAGGCTACGGCCTGGTTGGTGATCTGGTCATCGGGCTCTTGGGTGGGGCCATCGGCGGCTGGCTGTTCGGCTTTCTGGGTATAGTCACGACGAGTTGGATCGGTGAGATAGTATCCGCCGTCGCGGGAGGTGTAGTTTTGGTCGTCGTCGTCCGCACCCTGCGACGGGCATGAGAGACGACTTTCACGAAGCGAGGAGGTAATAATGAAGACGTATCCGTATGGCGAAGGTGTCGTAAAATGGGTCTCTACTGATTGGCTGGAGGAGCATTTCGACGACTTGATGATTCTGGACGTTCAACCCAACGTACACGACTACATTCAGGAGCACATTCCTGGCGCCGTCTACATTAACGAGGGTCTGCTGCGCGTGCCCCGAAATGGCTTGCCGGCCCAGTATGTCCCCCCCGATGTAGTCCAATCGCTCATGCGTCGCGTCGGCCTGGAGGCCAACGTGCCGGTCGTTGTTTACACTGGTGTCGGGCCGTTCAAGGGCTGGGGCGATGGCTTGGAGCAGACGATGATGGCTTATACGCTGGCCCGCTTTGGTCACAACGCAGTTTATGTCCTCGACGGCGGCATCGAGAAGTGGAAGGCCGAGCAGAGGCCGCTGGCGCAGGAATACGCCGAGGTGGAGGCCTCCGATTACATCGTTCGGGTGCGCTCCGACTACTTCGTCGAGTATGATGAGTTCAAGGAGATGAAGGATCGGGATGACGTGATCCTGTTGGACGCTCGCCCGCCTGGTGTCTACGAGGGCCAGGGGCCGTGGATGAAGGCCGGGCACATCCCAGGGGCGGTCAACGTGCCCTGGAAAAGCTTTATGGACGACGACAACGCTCGCTTGCTCAAGCCCGATGACGAGATTCAGGCTGTGCTGGATGAGCACGATATCACGCCAGACAAGACCGTCATCTGCTCCTGCGGCACGGGGCGCGAGGCGACCAACGAGTTCATTCTATTCAAATGGTACCTGGGCTTCCCCCAGGTCAAGATATTCGAGGGCTCCTTCACCCAGTGGTGTGCCTATCCGGATAACCCCACAGTGACGGGCAGCAGTCCCCGATAATCCATTTGGGCTCTTTGGG
>CAZDYW010000317.1:0-3738 GCA_964509655.1 uncultured Anaerolineales bacterium | reverse complement strand
TACGAAGCAGACCACGCGAAATCCCAAAGAGCCACATAGATTTGACCGTGGAGGAATGTGATGCCAAAGACCATCTCATCTTCTGAGCTGCGAGCCCAGATCAAACACGTCCTCAACGAAGTTGGCTACGGCCAGAGCCAGTACGTCGTCGAGCGGTTCGGCGAACCCACCGCTGCTATCATCAGCGTGGAGGATCTGCAACTCCTACAAGCGATCAAGCAGCAACAAGCCAAGATGTCGTTGCAGGAAACCATCGCCGGCATCAGAGCGCGGGGCAGCGAGGTGGATGTGGGCGAACTGGATGATCTGATCGAAGAGGCCCGCTCCGAGTTCTACGATCGGCAGCATCAAGCGGCCAATGCCTGAGCGCTCCCAATTGAAAGCCGTCCTGGACACCAACGTCTTCGTCAGCGGCTTGATGGGTGTCAACAGCCCGCCGCGCCAGATCGTCGATGCCTGGCTGGACGGGCGCTTCACGTTGGTGACCTCGCTCTACCTGGCGGAGGAACTGACCCACGTACTCACCTATCCCAGGATTGTAAAATATATCCGTCTGGATGAACCTGAAGTCGATGCCATCCTGGCGGCTTTGCTTTCCCAGGCGGAGATGACGCCGGGCGAACTGGATTTGCCGGGGGTGACTCGCGACCCAAAGGATGATTGTGTGGTGGCCTGTGCTGTCGAGGGCGAAGCCGACTTCATCGTCAGCGGCGACGATGATCTGTTGGTGCTGGGAACATACGAGGAAATCAAGATCATCACGCCGCGCCAGTTCGTCAGCATATTGGAGGCAAACTAGTACACCACGGCGGAAATCATCCGTCAGTTTACGCTCGCCAGGGATCGCCAGACCTCGACGTGAGCTCAGTCGAACGATCCCGGCTCTGCGCGACGAAAATCGTCTCAAAACGGGGATCTGGCGATCCCCTTCGAGCACAAACTGATGGGAAACTTCCGCCGAGCTGTACTAGTGAGTGCCAGAATGAAGGAAATCGGCAGCCACAGCATTTTATGAGAGAGGCCAAGCTATGCTCATTCAATCCCTGACCGCACACTTTCGACGCTGGTTCGACCGTGCCGCGCATCACAAAACAGTCCTCTGGTTCGATCCCCAGGAAGAATACGCCGCGCTACTCGATCACCTGAACGACCAAAAAGCTCTCGACCTCTGGCGCTACGAGGACAGCCTGCTCGAACTCCGCTACCGGCTGATCCATCGCGCCCCCGATGAGCGCACGGTCGTTTATCTCCCGCTGCCGCAGGATGAGGCCGAGATACTGCGGCCCTTCTTCGCCACCGGCCTCATCTTCCGCGACCGGCTCTATAAGTTCCTGCGCCAACAGGGGCTGGATTTCCCCGACGACCCTGAGATAGCCCACCAACTGCGTGCCTTGCTGCCCCGCTTGGCCGCGCGGTCAGTGGGCAAAGGGCGCGGCTTCTGGGAATACAACCTGGCAAACCTGGAGCGTGCCCGCGAGACACTGCTGGGCAACTTCGACGACACCCTGCTCCAGTTCCTGTCCGCCCCCCAGGCCAAACTGAGCGATCTGAGGCGAGAGCAACTTGACGGCCTCTTCTTCGCCCAGTTGGAGAGCGCCTACGGCTTCTCCGCCTCGCCGGACGACGATGCTGAGACCATCGCCCAGCGGCTGACCGCGCAGCTTATCCTGACCTACGTCTATCGAAAGATGGACATCTTCCTCCAGGAACACGGTCACGAGATCGTTGACTTCCCCTACATCGAGCGCGTGGCCGATCCAGTCTATCGCCCCCGCTGTGCGACTTTAGTGATGCGCTGGCAAAACAGCGTGCAGTACGTCGCGGCCTACGTCCGGCTGGCCGAGACGATCCAATCCCACTACGACCTGACGCGGTGGATAATGCGCTTGCCCAAGGACCTCTACTTGACCGTCCCCGCTTCGTTCCCCAACGTGCAGGAAGCTCAATGGGAGGCGGTTCAGACCGACCTGGCCGCATTGGAGAGCGAGGATGACTGGCGGGCCTGGTTGGGACACCACAGCCGCCCGATCGGCGCCCGGGCCGGCGACCTATGGGCGCGACAGGGCGACGATCCCGGATGGGCGATTCTCGATCTGGCCCGCGACATTCTGGTCGATATCAACATATTGCGGGGGAAGCTGGATCGGTGGGTATGTCCGGGCGATGCCCTGCGCGACTACGCCAGAGGCAGCCATTGCGTCGACCAGGACTATCGGCGGCTACGGGCCATGCTGAGCGATTCTATCCACGCCCACGACCGGCTGCGCGATCGCTGTGCCCGCTCCTACCGCGACGTGCTGCGCCGCATGAACGATCGTTTCACCATGCTGCTGGAGACAGAAGAGCATTGGCCTCCGAGAGATAATCCGTTGCCCCCGCAAGATCACTTCTGGGCCGAGATGGCGGAGGAGCGAGGGTCGAATCAGCGAGTGGCGGTGATGTTCATCGACGCCCTGCGCTACGAGCTGGCCCAGGAGCTTTTTCAGCAACTCGACCGGGAGGCGGCCGGTGACCGTCGGGCGCTCACTGCTCGCCTGGCAGCCATTCCCACCGTGACACCGATCGGGATGACGGCCTTACTGCCCGGCGGGGATCGCCGGGAGGTGGACCACGACGGCGAGTGGAGCATCGTCATCGCTGATAGCCGCAACCTGAAGGACAAAAGCGCCCGCAAGGACTGGCTTGAGCGTCAGCTCGGCGACGTGCAGTTCTACAACCTGAGCGATCTGCTGGACACGTCAGTCGACCGTATTCCAGAGACTTCCATCACCATCGTCTTCGATACCACGTTGGACGCCGTGGGCGAGACGGCCCAGAAAATCGCCTGGAACACTTTCGGCCCCCTGCTCCAGGCGGTGAAGAAGGGCATCTACAAGCTGCTGGAACTGGGCATCGACCAGATCCACGTGGTGACCGACCACGGCTTCCTGCTGCTGGACGAGGTGGCCGAGCACGAGAAGGTCAGCCTGCGCGATCTTCCGGCCCGTTCGACGAGCTCAAGGCAAGTCCTGTCCAAGAAATCACGTTACATCGTGGGGCGAAAGTTGGGGCACACCGATCAGCTTTCCTTCCAGGTGCGGCTGAATCTTCAGTCGGGAAGCGAGGGCCTGGAGGCCTGGTTCCCGCGCGGCGTCGGGTGCTTTCGCACGCCGGGGCCGTACAATTACGTTCACGGCGGGCTCTCGTTGCAGGAGTTGGTCGTGCCGCACCTGAAGATCGAGCAACAAGTGACGGGCAGGCCGGTGAGTGTGGCTGCCGATTTCCCCGCCGTGATCCGCAACGCTCAGCCCGACGTGCGCCTGCACGCGGTGGAGCCGGGGATGTTCGATCAGCCGCGCCAGGTAGCCATCGCGCTGGAGAAGGAGGGCGAGCCGGTCGTGCCGCCCTTCAGCCAGGTCGTCGGGCCGGCCGGGCCGGTCAAGGCCCATATCTTCCTTCCGAGGGGCTGTGGGCTGGAGCCGGGCGACCGGGTGCGTTGGGTGCTGCGCGACGCCATCACCGAGGAAGTTCTGGACGAGCGAGAGGCCGTCAGTCAGGTCGATCTCTGGTAAAGCACAAAGGAGCAGTCGATGCAAGACAACCCCGTGTTCGATGAATTGGATCAGAGGCTGAACGATGCCTTGCCGGGGCGCGTCGTTCGCAAGGATCTGCTGCAACAGATGAAGTCGGGCTTCAACGTGCCCGTCTACGTCCTGGAGTATCTGCTGGGCCAATACTGCTCATCGACCGACCCGGAGG
>CAZDYW010000316.1:0-3740 GCA_964509655.1 uncultured Anaerolineales bacterium | reverse complement strand
ACGAGGTAAACACTATGTCCCCCAAACTGAAAGATCTCTTCGTCTATCCCATCGAGCGTTACATCCCGCCCGTGGCCAAGGTGGGCGATGTCAGCGAGGCGACGATGGCGACGGAACTACACGAATACGTCGTCACCACGCCCATCGAACGGGCTCTGTCCGATTTTCTGGAAGTTTACGCCTCATCCCGCACCGCGCCCACCGACCAGATCGGCGTCTGGATCTCGGGGTTCTTCGGCTCCGGCAAGTCCCACTTCGCCAAGGTGCTCAGTTACCTGCTGACCAATCCCATCATTGAGGGCCGCGCCGCTGCACTTAGTGCTGAGCCCGCCTCCGCGCGGGAGATTTTCAGCGAGCGGCTGGCCGGGAGCCCTCAGCGCCACGAGATCGAAGGGTTATTGCACCGCGCCGGTATGCTCGACAGCCGCGTGATGATGTTCAACATCAAGACCGAGCAGGATCAAACGACCAGGGATGAGAGCGTCAGCGAGATCCTCTACCGGCGCCACCTGGCCGAGCGCGGATTGAGCCCCAACCCCGCGATCGCCAGCCTGGAGCTCTCCCTGATCGAGCGGGGGCTGTATGAGCGCTTCCGGGCCGAGGTGGAGCAGCGCACGGGCAATCCCTGGCGCGAGGAGCGCGAGGATTATCTCTTCATTCGCTCCACAGTCGCCGATGTGCTCCAGGTCATCGCGCCGCAGGCCTACCACAGCCGCGCGGAGGCGCTCGACGCCTTGAGTATGGTCGAGCAGAGCCAGCAAATGACGGTCTCCGATCTGGCAGGCCGGCTGGTCGATTACGTCGATGGGCTGGCAAGCGATGGTTCCCTTCGACAAGGCTCAGGGCAAGCGACAAGCTCACCACGACGCCCCGAACGCCCGCCCCGGCTGGTCTTTATCATAGACGAGGTGGGCCAATTCATCGGCACCGATGACCAGAAGTTATTGGAGCTTCAGTCCATCGCCCACGAGTTCGCAATCCAGGGCCGGGGGAAACTGTGGCTCATCGTCACCGCTCAGGCCAAGCTGGGCGACATCATCAGCGGTGTGGAGAAGATGGATGCCCGGTTTGGCAAGATCGGCGCCCGCTTCGATACCCGCCTGGCGCTGAGCGCCGAGGATGTGGAGCGGGTGCTGGAAGGCCGCATCTTGCAGAAGAAAAGGGAGCGCATCCCCGACATCGAGGCCTTCTACCACGATCACGAGGGCTCGCTGGCGGTGCTTTCCACGCTGCCCGGCGCCAGCCGCGATCTGCCCCCGATGACGGCCGAGGACTTCAGCGCCGACACGCCTTTCCTGCCCTACCATCCGACCCTGATCCAGGCCATCTTCGGCAGCGTCCAGAGCACTGCCGCCACCGGCTTCGGCGTCAACCCCGAAGCACGCAGCATGATCGGCATGGCCCAGGGGGTGCTGAGCGAGCCGAGCAACGGCTTCGTCGATGGCGAGCTGGGAAAGGTGGTCTCGATTGATATGGTCTACGACCGCATCGCGGTCGATCTGCCGCCCCAGGATAAACGGGAGATTGAGAAGGTGGCGGACCAACTGCCCAATTGTCAGGAGCTCGACCAGCGCGTGCTCAAGGCGCTCTATCTGCTCCAAGCGGTGCCCTGGATCGCCGTCTCGGCCGAGACGCTGGCCCACGCTTTGATCCGGGACATCGGCGCGGAGAACATCGGCACGCTCACGGGCCGCATCGAGGCCAGCTTGCAGCGGCTACAAAAGGCGCGTTACGTGGTCTCCAAGGAGGGCGGCGCCTGGGAGTTTCTCACCGGGGCCAAGAAGAGCTTCGAGGAGCAGGTCTCCGGCACCACCGTGAGCCAGCTCGACCTGCGGCGAGAGACCCGGCGGATGCTGGGGGATGTGCTGCGCCCGGTGGGCAAGCTGAATTACAAACGCGGAATGCGTTCCTTCGACGTCACGGTGCGCGGAGACGGCGAGGAATTCGAGTCGGGCGAGGGCATCGCGCTGGAGGTTTTCTCGCCGCTCTACCGTGAACTGGAGGATAGCTTCAGCGTCGAGGATGGCTTGCTCCTCAACCTTGAACAGGTCGAGAGCTTCAACCATCCGGAGACGGTCTACTGGGTGGCCGAGGAGAACCCCGATCTGAAGCAGCACGTTATCCGGGCTATGCGGCTGAACGAGGTGCTCTCCAAGTGGCGCTCGAAATCCTCCAAGACCCAGGAGGAGCGGGAGATCGTGCGCGAGAAGGAGACCGAGCTCAACAATCTGCGTTCCAAGATCAAGACCGCGCTGCGCGTGGCGCTGACCAACGGCACCATCGTCTGGAGTGGACGGGCCGAGCCGCTGGACGGACGCACCAGCACGCTCAACCCCATCTTCAACCGGCACGTGAGCCAGGTCGTGCCCCACGTCTACCCCAAGTTCGACCTGGCGGCGGTCAAGCCGGACGAGGACGCCATCGAGGCGGTTCTGACCGTGGCCCACGCCACGCTCTCGGCGGTGGGGGTCGAGCTAAACCTCTTCGGCGAGGACGGTCATCTGAACCAGCACAGCGCCGTCGTGGAGGAGGTGCAGCAGGAGCTAGAGCGCCGTTCCAATCGGGGGCACGAGCTGACGGGCCAGGCGCTGGAGGAACATTTCACCGGCGGCGAATACGGCTGGCATCCGGTGATCGTGCGGCTGGTGATGGCGGCCATGTTCCGCGCCGGGCTGGTCACGCTCAAGGCCGACAACGTTCATTACACCGACTACACGGTGCCGGCGGCGCAGAAGCTCTTCACCCGCGTGCGGCCCTTCCGCCGCGCTCGCTTTTTCTACGAGGAGGATGTGGCCGTGACGCCGGAGGAGCTGCGGGAGGCCCAGGATGAGCTGAAGCTGATCTTCGACGCGCCCCGGCGGGAGGAGACGGCCAACGCGCTGGCTTCCCAGATCAAGGCCCAGATGAAGCGCTGGGACGAGCGGATCGAGCGGGTGGTGCTCCAACTGCGGCCCACGGGATACGTCATACCGGAGATTCTGGAGCAGGGCAGCGATCTGCGGCGGCGCGTGACGCGCTTCGCCAATCCGGGCAAGGTGGTGAAAGCTTTCCTGGAGCACGTGGAGGAGGTGCGGGAATGGTGCTCCGAGGCGCGGGTGCTCTACAACTTCGTGGCGCTTGATAGACGCTTGCCCGATTTTCAGCGGGCCAGGCGGCTGCTGGAGGAGGTCGAGCGGGTCGACGGCCTGCCCGGCGCCGAGCCCTTGAACGAGAAGGACGCGCAGCGCTGGCGGGAGAGACTGGAGACCTTGATCGACTCGGGGCGCGTGGCCCAAAGATGGGAGGCCTTCGAGACCGCGCTGCGGCCATTGCTGGCCCGTTTTCGGGAGACCTACGCCGCGCTCCACAGGCGACGGGATGAGGCGGTGAGGAAATCCCAGGAGCGCCTGGAAAGCGCTCGGTCGCAGACCCGCGTGCCGGTGAAGAATAATCTGCACCCCTACGAGTGCGAGGCGCTCGACTGGGACGCCGATCAGCTACATTGTGCCAACTGTCGCGCCGCGCTGAAGGAGCTGCCCTTGCAGACCGCCGCCTTGCCGAGCCTGGTGAGAGAGCTGCGGGAGCGGTACGAGACCGACACGGACCACGGCGATGAAGCCCCCCGGATCAAGCGGCTGCGCGTGGCCGATGTGGTGCCGAAGCGGATCGAAAATGAGATGGATTTGGAGGAGACGCTGGAAGCGCTGCGAGGCGCGATCTCCGAGGCGCTGGGCGATGCGGACGCGGTGGAGTTGCAGTAG
>CAZDYW010000315.1:0-3746 GCA_964509655.1 uncultured Anaerolineales bacterium | reverse complement strand
CTTGAGCAGCAATAAAAGTGCAGCAGATGATTTGTAAACAACTTGCAAAAGTGTTAATATAAGGAGTCCAATACATGTTCTCTATCCGCATCTTGTTGGTGGACGATAGCGTTGAATTCCTGGAATCGGTCACTCGGTTCTTGTCCGTGGACCCACATATCGTAATCGCAGGATGTGCCTTTTCAGGGCAAGAGGCATTGGAGCGAGCCGAGGAACTGGCACCGGATCTGGTTTTGATGGATCTGGCGATGCCGGGGATAGACGGTCTGGAGGCGACGCGGCGTATCAAGGCCCGTGATCTCGCCCCATACGTGATCATAGTGACCCTGTACGACGATCCTGAATATCGAGTTGCGGCCCAAGAGGTAGGGGCTGATGGCCTCGTCTCTAAATCGGAATTGGGAACGCAGCTTCGACCCTTGATTCAACATCTTTTGATAAAAAGGTTTGTCAACGCTCGCGATATTCACCCCGGACGTGGTGCAAAAGAGGTCTACTACTCTCAAGGAAAAGTAAATGGTAAATTCTTTTACCTGCCGAACTGAGTGGGATTCGGTCGTCAACGCGGCCACCCTTGAACTAGCGCAAGCGTTGATCGAACCGGCCTCGGTCGAGGAGATATCCTACATTCTCCTGGAGCATGCCAAGAGAATCACCGGCAGCGCTTTTGGCTACGTTGGCTATATCGATCCGGATACAGGCTACCTGATTTCCTCTACCTTGACCAAGGATATTTGGAAGGATTGCCAGGTGCCCAATAAGGACTTTGTCTTCGAGGAGTTCGGGGGATTATGGGGCTGGGTGCTGGAAAATCGCGAGCCTCTGCTGACCAACTCGCCGTCAGATGATCTTCGCTCCTCAGGTGTGCCGGAGGGACATTTGCCAGTCAATCGCTTTCTCTCCGTGCCGGCGATGGTGGGGAAACAATTGGTCGGGCAGGTATCGCTTGCTAACCCAGGTCGTGACTATGTCGAGCGTGACCTGGAGCTGGTTGAGCATCTCGCCTCGCTCTATGCTCTCGCAGTGCAGCGCCAATGGAGGGAAGATGAGCACCGGCGAATTAGAAGTATGCTGCTTCAAAAGGTGGACCAACTCGCTCGCTCCAATGCCGAGCTGCAACAATTCGCGCGTGCCGCCTCCCACGATCTGCGAGAACCGCTGCGTGTGGTTATCAACTACATCCAATTGCTAGAGCGGCGTTACGTCGATCAACTGGATGCCGAAGCCCAGAAGCTGATCGGTTATGTCGTGAACGGCGCGGAGCGCATGCAAGAGTTGGTCAAGGGCTTGTCGGTCTATTCACGCTTGGATGAGCAAGGCAATCTCCCCCAAAGGCCCTTGGATTCGATGGACTGCGAGGAGGTTCTTGAGCAGGTCATTTGGGGCTTGCAAGCGGAGATTGAGGAAAGTGATGCGTTGATAACTCATGATCCCCTGCCAACGATTGAGGTGGAGGGCTTTCGGTTAAAAGAAGTGTTTCAGAACTTGCTCGATAACGCGATCAAGTTCCGGCGTGAGGAGGCAAGGCCGCGAGTGCACGTCTCCGCCAAGCGTGGCGATGGAGAATGGGAATTTTCCATCCGGGATAACGGCATCGGTATCGCGCCGGAGTATGTTGAGCGCGTCTTTGGGGTTTTTCAACGCTTGCATACTCGCGATAAGTATGTTGGCGCGGGTATAGGATTGGCCCTCTGCCGGAAAATCGTAGAGGGCTGGGGAGGGAAAATCTGGGCGGTGTCGGAACTTGGCGAGGGGGCGACTTTCTATTTCACGGTGCCAGTATCCAATTCCCTCTAGCAAGGTGTGCGCAGCTAGATCGGGATAAGGGTAGGACGAGAGGGATGAAAGGAGGGAGCGATGAGGTTGAGAAATGGTGAGGGTAAGACGGATATTTTGTTGGTCGAGGACAACCGCGCCGACGTGGACCTGGTTAGGGAAGCTTTTCTAGAAGTAGGTTCCTCTGCCTTTTTGAACGTGACCAGGGATGGGGTGGATGCACTCGCTTTCCTGCGTGGAGAGGGACGGTATGCTGGTGCCTCTCGTCCGGATCTGATCCTGCTGGACTTGAACTTACCCAAGAAAAGCGGCTGTGAGGTCCTCAAGGAGGTCAGGGCGGATGAGCGTTTGAGGATGATCCCTGTGGTAGTGTTGACGACCTCCGAGGCGGAGTATGATATTCGCAGAACCTATGAACTCGGTGCCAATTGTTACATCACCAAACCCTCTAATTTGGAGGGATTCTTCTTAATGGCGAGAAGGCTTCATAATTTCTGGTTGGAGGTCGTCAAGCTGCCGCCCAAACATTAGCGGCGGTTTTAGTCGATTTTGCGGCGGACGTGTCCCTCTCACACATCCGGCCGAGCGAGATCGGTCGAGCGACTACCACACGACGGCATAAATCATGATCGCCAGATACCTTTTGAACGCAAGCTTATGGGAGATTTACGCCGATCTGTACTACATTTTCGGGTATAGGGAGATAGAATGTATGACAAGCAGATAAGTATCTTGCTGATTGAGGACAGCGCTCCCGATGCAGATATGGTGAGAGAGATGCTGGGAGATAGCATAGGGAGTCGTTTCACCTTGGAACAAGCCACACGGGTTTCCGACGGCCTTGAGCGCTTGGCCGAGGGCGACTTCGACGTGGTGCTGCTCGATCTCTCGCTACCCGACAGCATCGGCCTGGATACCTTCACCGAGGTGCATTCTAAGGCGCCCTGGATACCCATCGTCGTGCTCAGCGGGTCTGGGAATGAGGTGATGGCGATACAGGCGGTGCAGGAAGGGGCACAGGATTATCTGGTCAAGGGGGAGGTGGACGGTGGCTCGCTGGCACGTTCTCTGCGTTACGCTGTCGAGCGCAAGCAAAGCGCGGAAGCGCTGCGTAGAGAGCGTGATCTTGTCGCCCGACTGATGGACACCAGCCCGGTGAGCATCACAGTGGTGGATCGGCATGGAAAGATCATCTTCGCCAACGCCCGCGCCGAGGAGGTGCTGGGGATCACTCTGGATGAGATCACACAACGTGTCTACAATGCCCCCGCATGGCACATTACCGACTTCGATGGGGAGCCTTTTCCGGATGAGAAATTGCCCTTCCGGAAAGTTATGGAGACAAAGAGCCCGGTTTATGACGTGCGCCATGCTATCGAATGGCCCGACGGTCGGCGGAGATTGCTCTCGATCAACGCCGCTCCCATACTCGACGAAGCTTGCGCAGATAGGCAAGTGGAGAAAGTCGTGTTCGCCATTGAGGATGTGACCAAGCAGGTGGAAGCGGAGCGCGAACGCATCGAGCAACTTAAGCGTGAGATCATGGCCGTGGAGCAGATCAATGCGCTACCCAATACGACAATCTCAGCTCGGGCTTTCGGCGCTGCACCTTTGCGGGAGAGTACGCCCGAAGTTTTTGCACAATTGGTCGATGTTTATGAAAAATTGCTGGATACAGCGTTAGAACGCCACGCTTACAAAGTGGAATCTGAAGGTGCGGAGGACGTGCGCGACTTGGCCGAACGGTTTGGGTCATTGAGGGCCGGACCACGGGACGTGGTGGATGTTCACATCACGGCCCTCAAGAATAAGACTGAGCAATCCAATCCCCAGAAGGGCACGGCCTATGCGGAGGAAGGACGCTTGATCGCGCTGGAACTGATGGGGCGGCTCGTTTCCTATTACCGCGATCGCTGTGTGAGTTTTAGGCACTTCGACGTTCCCCACCGTTCTTGATGAGGAGAGAGTAA
>CAZDYW010000314.1:0-3771 GCA_964509655.1 uncultured Anaerolineales bacterium | reverse complement strand
TAAAGGCAAACCAGACTTCGGAAGTTTCAAAGCTACATCGTCGAACGACATTTCGAGGCCAATCAAGGCTGATTTTGCTTCCGAAGTCATTGGTAGCAAACTTCCGAAGTCTTAACTTAATTACATTGGGGTGAGGGAAATATACATATGGAGTAAGTCCACATGATGAATGAGCAACCCACACGAGAGCCGGTCCTCCGCATGGTCGGAATCACCAAGCGCTTCCCCGGCGTTCTGGCCAACAATCAGGTCGACCTGGAACTGCACGAGGGCGAGGTGCTGGCGCTGCTCGGCGAGAACGGCGCTGGCAAGTCCACCCTGATGAACGTCCTCTGCGGTCTGTACCGCCCCGATGAGGGAGTCATCTTTCTCCATGGCCAACGCGCCGACATTCAATCGCCAGGTGACGCCTACGAACTGGGCATCGGCATGGTGCATCAAAACTTCATGCTGGTGGAGACCATGACCGTGGCGGAGAACGTCGTCCTGGGGCTAGAGGGCCTTCCCTTCCAGCCAGATTTGGAGAAAGTGAGCCAGCGCCTGCACGAGCTTGGCGCCCGCTACGGGTTGGAGGTGGACCCAGAGGCTTACATCTGGCAGCTCTCCGTGGGCGAGCAGCAGCGCGTGGAGATTCTCAAGCTGCTCTATCGCGACGCCGACATCCTCATCCTCGACGAGCCAACGGCTGTGCTGACGCCGCAAGAGGTGGACGATCTGGTCGGCGTCCTGCGCCGCGTGGTCAAGGAGGGCAAAGCGGCCATTTTCATCACCCACAAAATGCGCGAAGTGATGATGTTCTCCGACCGTGTGACCGTGCTGCGGGATGGCGAGGTGATCGCCACACTGGACACATCGGAGACCACGCCCGATGAGCTGGCTCGCCTGATGGTGGGGCGCGAGGTGCTCTTCCGCCTGGAGAAGGATGTCTGTCAACCCGGCCCGCCAGCGCTGAGGATCGAGGACTTACGGGCATTGGACAACAAGGGCCTCCCAGCCCTTCGTGACCTTTCCCTCACAGTCTGCGGCGGGGAGATTATGGGCATCGCGGGCGTGGCTGGAAATGGTCAGCGGGAGCTGGCGGAGACTATCACGGGCCTACGCCCGGTGACCGGCGGGGAAATATGGGTAAAGGGCGAGCGCCTTACCCATTCCTCTCCCTTGCAGATGATCAGGGCCGGCGTCAGTCACATCCCTGAAGACCGCGTTGGGATGGGATTGGTGGGAAATATGACGGTCTGCGAGAACATATCGCTCAAGGGGTATCGAACGCCGGAGCTATCACGTGGCCCCGTGCTCCTACCCAAGGCTATGAAGGATTTCGCCCTCCGCATGATAGACAAGTTCAACATCGCCACGCCAGGGCCAGATACGCGGGTCAAGTTCCTCTCCGGCGGCAATTTGCAGAAAACGATCCTGGCCCGCGAGATTATGGCCTGTGACGGGCTGCTGATCGCGGTCCATCCGACGCGCGGGCTGGACGTTGGCGCGACGGAGGCGGTGCGTAAGTTGTTGTTGAAAGAGCGCAATAAGGGCAACGCCGTATTACTCATCTCCGAGGATCTGGACGAGTTATTGGCGATCTCCGATCACATCGGCGTGATATTTGAGGGGCAAATCGTCGATGTCGTGTCGGCCGACAATGCCGATGTGGAAGCCATTGGCTTGATGATGGCGGGCGAGAAGGTCCAGTCATAACTGGAGAGATTAATAACAGAAGGAGTAACAACGTGAGAATTGTGTTCGAAAAACGCCAAAGCGTCTCCAGAGGCGTTCGCCTCCTGGTTCCCGTGATCTCATTTCTCTTCTCCCTCGTCTTCGGAGCGATACTGTTGGGTACTTCGGGCGTGAATCCGCTGGTGGCCTACGCGGCTATGGCGGAGGGCGCGTTCGGCGGAAGCCACGCGCTGGCCGAGACGCTGGTCAAGGCGATCCCCTTGATGCTCACCGGTATGGGTGTCTCCATCGCCTTCCGCATGTTATTTTGGAACATCGGCGCCGAGGGCCAGTTAGCGATGGGCGGGTTGGCTGCTACGGGTGTGGCGCTTTTCCTCGCGGATGGATTGCCGAGCTGGGCCGTGTTGCCGGTCACCATCCTGATCGGGATGCTGGCCGGCGCTCTGTGGGGCGCCATACCGGCCGCCCTACGCGCCTACCTGCAAGTCAACGAGACCATCACCACTTTGATGATGAACTACATCGCCATCCTTTTAGTCTCGCACATGTACCACGGCCCCTGGCGCGATCCGGAGGGTTATGGCTTTCCGGGCACAGCCCAGTTTCCAGAGGTGGCCTGGCTGCCGCGCCTTTTCGGGCGGGTGCACTTCGGCCTGATCCTGGCCGTACTGGCCGCTGCCATCCTCTGGTTCGTGCTCCAGCGCACCAAGTGGGGTTTCGAGTTGCGCGTCACGGGAGAAAATCCGACCGCGGCCCGCTATTCCGGGATCAACATCCCGCGCGATATTTTACTGGTGATGATGATCTCCGGGGCGCTCTGCGGGCTGGCCGGTGTCTGTGAGGTCACCGGCGTGATGCGGCGCTTGCAGCAGGGGCTCACGGTAGGCTATGGCTACACCGCCATCATCGTCGCCTGGATGAGCCAATTGAATCCCTGGGGCGTGCTTTTGGTCGCCTTCCTGCTGGCCGCGCTGCTCGTCGGCGGGGACCAGATTCAGATGGCGATGGGCTTACCGGCGGCGATGGGTTTCGTTCTCCAAGGTGCCTTGCTTTTTCCCATGTTAGGCGGCTCACTGTTCGCCGAATATCGCCTGCGCTTCGTTCGCACGACGCCGGGCGCCACTGCTGAGGGGGCTGAGTGATGGAGATTTCATTCCTCGCATCGATTCTCGCGATCACCCTGCGTGCCGGTACTTCGCTCGTCTACGCCACTGTTGGCGAGATTTACACCGAAAGGTCTGGCATTCTCAATCTGGGCGTCGAGGGGCTGATGATGATGGGCGCAGTATCGGCCTTCGCCGTCGCCTATCACACCGGCAGTCTGGCGCTGGCGCTCTTGGCCTCGTTGGTGGTGGGCGGCCTGATGGCGGCGATACACGCTTTTCTCTCCATCAGCTTGCGGGCCAATCAGGTGGTCAGCGGCCTGACGCTGACGCTTTTCGGTACCGGCATGGCCAGTTTCCTGGGCCAGCGCCTGGGCCCCGAAGGCTCACGCTTGGTCGGGCTGGTCGGCCCCAGCCTGGAGCGCATTCCCATCCCTGGCCTATCGAATTTACCCATCATCGGCCCATCTCTCTTCAACCAGGACATTATCACCTATAGCATGTATTTCTTTGTGCCGCTGGCCTGGTGGTATCTCTACAAAACCCGCCCCGGCCTTTACCTGCGGGCAGTGGGGGAGAATCCACAGACAGCCGACGCGATGGGCATCAACGTCAGCTTGAACCGCTATCTCTACACCATTCTGGGCGGCGCACTGGCGGGGCTCGGCGGCGCGCATCTCTCGCTGGCCTACACCAAGGGCTGGACGGAGAACATCACCGGCGGGCGCGGGTGGATCGCGGTGGCGTTGGTCATTTTCGCCACTTGGGATCCGCTGCGGGCGGTGGTGGGAGCGGTGCTCTTCGGCAGCATCAACGCCATCCAGTTCCGCATGCAGGCCGCTGGCACCACCATCCCGGCGGCGCTGCTCAACATGTTGCCCTACATTATGACCATTCTAGTCCTGGTCGCCATCACCTGGTGGGAGACGCTTAGCAAGCGAGTCGGAGCGCCTGCCGCGCTGGGCCTGCCCTACGCGCGGGAGGAGAAGGGATA
>CAZDYW010000313.1:0-3772 GCA_964509655.1 uncultured Anaerolineales bacterium | reverse complement strand
GTAACCCTGGAGCGCGGCTTCGCCAGCCTGTATGGCCCGCAGCTCAATCGTCGCCGTGTCGGATGCTTGAGGAGGCACTTCAACCTCGTGCTTCAGCGGCTCGGTCGTCGCCAACTCCAGATAAGGTGCCCACTCTCCTACCAGTTGATAGCGCAGGTTGCTCAGGGGGACGCCCCCGGTGTTGGTGAGGGTGATGGCGACGGTGAGCGATTCGCCGACGCGCACCGTATCGGTGAGGACAGCGATGCTGACCTGAGCGCCGAATGTCGGAGCCGGTTCGCTGGTCGGAGTGGGCATGGCGGTGGGCTCTGGGGCGGTCGCCGCTTCCGTCGCGGGAGGTTCGGTCGGCGGCGCCACGGTCGGTGTAAGCGCAGCGGTCGGCCCCTCCTTGCCGCCGAGCAGGTCTGACCCGAACTTGAGGCCCACCACAACGAGCGCGATGATGCAGAGAAAGGCCACTGCCGCTCCGACCCAGATCAGCCAGCGTGGCCGGCCCTCTTCTGGTGCAGGCGGCTCGGCCGAGGGTGGAGGCGGTTGGTAAGGTGGTTGAGCATAGCCGCCGGGCTGCTGACCGGTCTGCGGTTGGGGCCTGGCCGACATTGAGGGTTTGGTGGATATCTCGGCGGGTGAGGGGGAAGGCAGCGGTGACGGCTCTGCCGACAACAAATTGCCGCATTGGGGGCAGAAGCGGGCATTGGGCTTGACGGCGGCTCCGCAGGATGGGCAGATGGTTTTCTGCGGCTCTTGGGGCGTTATCGGGGTATCCTCTTGTACCGGCAAAGCGTGTCCGCATTCCTTGCAGAAGCGAGCGCCGGGGCGATTTTCAAAGCTACATTGCGGGCATTTCATCAGGCACCTCCAAGGTGGCACCGGCCTAGAAGAGCCAGTGCTGGATTTCTTCGCTGATGGGCCAGCCCCGTATGTTCTACGGCGGTTGGCTACTCCTCATAAAACATCATCGTCAACTGACCGCAGCGGATGGTATCACCGCTGCGCACAGGCATCGGCTGTTCAGGCGGCAACCTTTCCTCGTTGAGGAAGGTGCCGTTGGTGCTATGCAGATCCTCCAATAGCCAACCCTGAGACGCATCCGCACACCGGATCAGCCGAGCGTGGTGGCGCGAGACCCCCGCTTGACCACCACCGTGGAGTTCCAGGTCTATGTCGGGCTGCGGCGTCAGGCTTGTAGAGGTCCGGCCTATCAAGACCTCTTCCTTCTTAGGCAGGACAAGCGGTACATTCGTGCCCATAATAACCAATCTGGAACCCTTCTCAGGGGCAAGGTGCCCTAGACGAACCGTGGTCTTATGTTTAGTAGAAGCTACGCGACCGGGAGCTCCAGGCAGTCGGGTGAGAGCTTCTACCAGCGCGTTCATCGTCGGGTAACGGTTCTGGGGATCCTTGGCTAGCGCATGCAAGATCACAGCCTCCAATTTTGGCATTATGCGGGAGTTAATATGTCGGGGAGGAGTAGGAGGCTCACGCAGCCGTCGGAGCATCATATCCGTCGGGGAATCAGATTCGAAGGGGACGTGACCGGTGAGCAGCTCGTAGAGCACGATGCCCAAGCCATAGATGTCGCTGCGATGATCGATCTCGTCGCCGATGGCCTGCTCGGGCGAGAAGTAGGCCGGCGTGCCGAGACTGACGCCGGGTTGAGTGATACCCCGCTGGCGATCCAGCAGTTTGACCAGCCCAAAGTCGGCCAGCAAGGGCCGATCAGAATGGGCCATGAGGATGTTAGCTGGCTTCACGTCCCGATGAACGATGCCCTGAGAATGGGCGTAGGCCAGGGCGCGCCCCACCGGGATGATCAATTTCGATACCTCCAACCAGGTCATTGGCTCTCCAGTGAGGCGATCCTTGAGGGATCCGCCGGGCACGTATTCCATGACGATATAGGCGAGCCCGCTTTCCTCACCGTAGTCGTAGACGGTGAGGATGTTGGGATGGTTCAAGGCTGCGATGGCTTTGGCCTCGCGGCGGAACCGAGTCAGAAACTCCTCGCCCTGGGCCTGTGTGGCCTGCAATATCTTGATCGCGACCCAGCGCTCCAGTTGGGGCTGATAGGCCCGATAGACGGTCGCCATGCCTCCGCGACCGATTTCCTCGGAGATCTGATACCCGCCGATTGTGCGTCCACTCCAGTTAATCATAACGCTACCATCCTAAAGTTTCAATCTATCAACGATCGATATTCATCAATGCTTCCTCATCGCTCCGACAACATCTGATTCGCCAGATAAGCGACGCCTTCCATAAGCGCTCCACCGACAACGGCGACTACGATCAGCGAGCCGATATTTTGAGGAATGTTCAATCGTTCGCCGAGAAGGGCTCCTATCAGAGTGACCACGAGCGTGTGGGCCACGAAAGCGCGCCCTTGCTTGCGTCCGGTCGCCGCGTATGCCAGCGGGCCGACTACGGCGTAGAATTGCACGTAATCGTAGATGAAAGGGATGCGTAACAAGGGCGGGGCCAGGAGCCAGGAGAGAATAGCCGCGCCCGCCAACAGGAAGATCAGCAAGATGATCTGCTGTTCCCCGCTCAAGCCGCGCGTTATGCTGCGCGTGAAGGCCACCAAGCGCTCGGTGGGGCGATTGGTGCGGGTGGGCTGAGCGGAGGCTTCGGGCCGGGCCAGTGCCTGGAAGATCAGGTCGCCCGCGAACCAACCCAGCGCTCCCAGCAACAGCGCCACGAGGCTCCTCCCAATGTACAGCTCCGCGCTCATCAAGGGCGCGAAGAGCCCGACCTGCACCGCGAGCACGCCGAGGGCGGCCATCAGCATAGCGGCGCCCATCTCCGTCATCCAGTTCGTGTCTCGGGTGAGCGGTCTCGATTCAGCGGAGGTTTTTACTTCTGGATAAGTGCCTTCCCCACCCGTTTGCTCAATCCAAGGACTGGTGACATCCGGCGGGGGAGCGCTTGCCCCAGCTCCTGGGCTGAGCTGTAATGTTCTGCCCATCTCCTGCGCATTGGCGAAGCGATGGTTCATGTCCATCTTCATAGCACGCAGGACGACATTTTCGGTCTGAGTCTGCACGTGTACACCCAGGTTTTGCGGCGAGGGCAGAGAGTACCCTCCCCCGCGATCCATCGCGGAGGGAGGCTCGCGCCCGGTCAAGGCGTGATAGAGCGTCGCCCCCAGGCTGTAGAGATCGCTGCGCGGCTCGGTGTGCTGCCCGCGGATGTGGAAGTGCTCCGGTGAGGCGTATGCGAGCGTCCCCATTCCGCGGATGATGCGCTGCGTCTTGGGGTGATTGGGGTCCCAGAGTTTGACCAGCCCGAAGTCCACCAGCACCGCTTGCCCGTCGGTGCGGATGATGATGTTCTGCGGCTTGATGTCCCGGTGAAGAATGTTACGGGCGTGACAAGCCTGCAACGCGCCCAACAACTGGCCCGCCCAGCGCTTGACCGTGGCCTCGGGGAGAGGGCCCTGGCGTGCGATGAGTTGGTCAAGGCTCTCGCCCTCGACGAAGTCCATCACCAAATAGGCGTTGCCATACCATTCGAAGAAATCGGTGACGCGGGGCAAATTGGGATGGTTCAGGTTGGCCAGCACCTGGGCTTCGCGGCGGAACTGCTCCCGTAACTCGGCCAGCTTATGGGCGTCTATCCCCGGCTCTGGGATCATCTCCTTCAGCGCCACAGGGATGTTGAGGCTGAGGTCCCAGGCGCGGTAGACTGCTCCCATCCCGCCCTGACCTAGCAGGCGGGCGATGCGATAGCGGTTGTTGACGACTTGACCTGTGGATAATGGCATGGTGTCCTC
>CAZDYW010000312.1:1400-3786 GCA_964509655.1 uncultured Anaerolineales bacterium | reverse complement strand
AATCCTTCAACCAGGAGCGAATAAATGACCGAACCTATGTATTGCGTGAATCATCCCGACGTTGAGACCCGACTGCGCTGCAACAAATGTGGGCGCCCCATCTGCACTAAATGCGCGATACGGACACCGGTCGGCTATCGCTGCCCGGATTGTATCAATACTCAACAGCAGGTTTTCTATGCTGAATCTCGCCAATCTGATTACCTGATCGCTGCCGCCGTCGCTTTGCCCTTGTCCCTGATCGCTGGCTGGCTGATACCTAGCTTGGGCTGGTTTGCCATCATTCTCGGCCCGGTGGTCGGTGGTGGCATAGCCGAGGGGGCGCGTTGGGCTACCGGGCGAAGGCGCGGCAAATATATTTGGCTGGTCGTGTGTGGATGTATCGTTGTCGGTGCTTTGCCCCAATTGCTTTTTTCCCTTCTTCTCGCCTTTGGCCTGGCTTCTAATCCGATGGGGGCGGGGGGGTATGCCTTCTCACTGCTGGGGGAATGGTTGTGGCTGGGCATTTACCTGGTGTCGGCGGTGGGCGCGGCTTACGCTCGCCTGCGCCCAGGGCGGCGCGTTTAGGAGGATCAGTGCTGACCGAACTGCGCATTCGTGATTTCGCTATCATCGACCGGCTGGAGTTGCGCTTGCCGCCTGGATTTTTGGTGCTGACCGGCGAGACCGGCGCGGGGAAATCGATCATCGTCGACGCGGTCGAGTTGGTGCTGGGCGAGCGAGCCGACACGACCGTCGTGCGGTCCGGCGCCGAGCGTACTCTCGTCGAGGCGGTCTTCCGGCTGGCGCCTGAACAGCGGGCCGAGATCGATCCCATGCTGGAACGCGAGGGGCTGGAGGGCGACGCGCCCGACTTTTTGCTGCTGGGGCGGGAGGTGCGGCTCAACAAGCGCAACATCTGCCGCGTCAACGGACGCACGGTCACGCTTTCGCTGTTGCGCGAGGTGACCGGAAATCTGGTGGACATCCACGGGCAGAGTGAGCACCTTTCGCTGCTGCGCACCCGCGAACATCTCAATCTGCTGGATCGCTACGCCGATCTGGGCACCCAGCGTGAGCAAGTGACTGAGTTGGTGCGAGAGATACATCAGGTTCGCAAGGAGCTAAAAAGCCTGCGGCGTGATGAGCGGGAGTTGGCTCAACGCGCTGATCTGTTGCAGTTCCAGTTGGAGGAAATCGACGCGGCGGCGCTGGAGGATGGCGAGGAGGAGGAACTGCGTCGGGAGCGGCCCCGGCTTGCCAACGCCGAGCGCTTGACCGAGCTGACGAACGAGGTCAACTTCGCGCTGGAGGAGGGGGACCGGCGCACCCCATCGGCGCTCGATCTGCTGGGCTCGGCGCTGCGGGCCCTGGCCGAGGCCGCGCGGGTCGATCCCGGATTGGAGCCTCTGCTGCAAGATGCCGAGGAACTCAACTACCGGCTTGAGGACCTGGGGCGTCGCCTGCGCGATTACCAGGATCAGATCGAGTACAGCCCGGAGCGTTTGCAGGAGGTGGAGGAGCGGCTGGCGCTGATCCGTCGCCTGGAGCGGAAATATGGCGATTCGATTGCGGATGTTCTGGCCCACGCGGAGCAGATTAGGCTTGAGCTGGAGAACATCACCCACAGCGAGGAGCGTACCGCCGACCTGGAGAGAGAGGAGGGGCGATTGCTGAAAGAGCTCGGCGAGCGGGTGATTGAGCTCTCGCGGCGGCGGCGGGAGGCAGCTCAGCGTCTCTCGCGGCACGTCGAGCGCGAGCTGAGCGATTTGAGTATGGATGGAGCGCGGTTCGGCGTGGCCTTCGATTGGCGCGAGGCCGCTGATGGGCTGCCATTGCCGGAGGCGGTTTCGAGCTTGCAGTTCCAGGCTTCTGATCAAGTCGTGGAGCAATCCGAATCTTCGGCCCTGGCGCCCGGGGCGAAAGTGGCCTTCGACGTGAGCGGAATCGACCATATCGAGTTTCTAGTCGCGCCCAATCCGGGCGAACCGCTGAAGCCGATGACGAAGATCGCCTCCGGCGGCGAGACATCGCGCCTGATGTTGGCGCTCAAGACCGTGCTTTCCCGCGCCGACGAGACTCCCACGCTCGTCTTCGACGAGATCGACCAGGGCATCGGCGGACGAGTCGGCGCGGTGGTGGGAGAGAAGTTGTGGGGTTTGGCGGCTGGTGCAGGGGCGGGCGGATTGCAACATCAGGTGCTCTGCGTGACCCATCTGCCGCAATTGGCCGGTTTCGCCGACACGCATTTTCGCGTAGTGAAGCAAGTGAAACAGACCGAATCCGGCGAGCGCACCGTGACTCTGGTCGAGGCGCTGGATGGAGGGGAGCGGGTGGAGGAACTGGCGCAGATGCTCGGTGGCGGTGAGGCGGTCTTGCGCAGCGCGGAGGAGCTACTGGAGCAGGT
>CAZDYW010000312.1:0-1300 GCA_964509655.1 uncultured Anaerolineales bacterium | reverse complement strand
GGCTGGGACGAGGTCGAGGAGATGGAGATCCGCTTGCTGCGTCAGATGACGGTTGAGGAGAGTTTGCGGCAGTATCTGACGCTCCAGCGAGCCTTCGAGCCCCGGTTGCAGGCGACCGAACACCTCTTCCGAGCCGAGCGTCTGGCACATCTGAGGGAGTTGCAGTGTCGTCTGGCTAAGTTGGACGAGCTTGACGAACAGAGAAAGTAAACTGGCGCGCTGGCGCCATCACCAATGTACCAATCACAGAATACGCAACACGCACCACACGATACCCTCAAATCGCTCTGGCGGGCGATGTTCTGGGTCTCCTTTCCATTTGGCATTCTCACCTTCGTGCTGCCCATTTACGGTGAGGAGTTGGGCGCGTCGGCGTTGGAGATCGGAGGCTTTTTCTCCGCTTTCTCGCTCGTGCCGGTCGTCGTGCGCCCTTTTCTGGGCCGTATGTTGGATCGATGGGGGCGCAAGCCCTTCTTGCTGCTGGGATTGCTGGGCTACGTCGCGGCCGTCATTCTGTTCTGCTTCGCCGATACGGTGATGATCGTGACCATCGCTCGTTTCGTGCAGGGATTGGGAGCGGCCTTCCTCTGGCTCTCGGCGCACACGGTTGTGGCCGATGTGGCTCGTGAAAGCGAACGGGGGCACGGCTTTGGCACCATCAACGAGGCGGTCAATCGAGGGGCCATCATCGGCACCACCATCGGATTCGTGGCCATCTTCACGCTGGAGAACATTGGCCTGGGTCTGAGGCAGATATGGTTCTGGCTCTTCGCCGCCTACACCATCCCCGTGCTGCTGGCACTGTGGCGCGGTTGGCGCGGTGTGCCAGAAACGCGACCAGCGAGTGCATCAGCGCCCGTCGAGAGCCGTCCCATCTCCGGGCAACTGCTGGCGCTGATGGGTATCGTCTTCGTCACCGGCGCCTCGGTCAATATGGTCTGGCCCATGCTGATGGTCTTTCTGGAGGATATACTGGGTGCGGGGATGGAAGACCTGGCGTTGGCCTACCTGCCCGCTGCTTTGATTCAGTCCTTCTTGCCCTCGCGAATGGGAAGAATCGCCGACCGATGGGGACGCAAGGGGCCGATGATCGGCGGGCTGATTGTGGGAGCCGCGGCCTCGGGTCTGATCCCGCACTTGGGCAGCGTGATCGCTTTGACGGTGCTGTGGGCGATTGAGTCGCTGAGCTACACCGCTTCCGTGCCGGCGGAGCGCGCCTTCGTCGCCGATATCGCCGGCGCGGACATCCGTGGCGCCAGCTATGGGCTTTACACCTTCGCTTACTACCTTGGGGCGGCGG
>CAZDYW010000311.1:0-3799 GCA_964509655.1 uncultured Anaerolineales bacterium | reverse complement strand
CCAATGAGAAAGAACACCACGGCGAATAGAAACAGCACACCTACGGGTTGTAACACATCGGCGAGTGTTCCCTGGTAGAACATAAGGGCGTTGAGCCCGTCCAGGCACCAGGCTACCGGGGAGAGGAGCCCCAGAGTTTGCAGCCAGGCGGGGACGAGGATCAGGGGCCACCAACCTCCTCCCAGCGGAACCAGCACTACCCAAGCCAGCGTCGCCAATGCGCTGGCTCGATTGGGAGCAAGGGCCATGGCTGACAAGGCCAGCGCCAGGGCGGTCACGGCGAGCACGTATGCGCTCGCTACTGCCATCAATGCCAGCGGAGCATTGCCAAAATCGACGCCGAGCAGTTCCCCAAAAGCGATCAGGACGGCAAATTGAAACAATCCCAGTAGAAAAGTTGCCAGCATCTTACCGCTCAGCAGGTGTGCCTTATGCACGGGCATCATACCCAAGCGGTGCAGGAGGCCCATCATACGCTCTTCAGCCAGCGATTGGGCCAGCCCCAGTATGTTGACCATCACGAACATCACGGTGATGCTGGGGGCGGATAACCTGAATCCATTCTCCAGCAAGCGTGTACCCAAAATCAGCTTTTCGTTTGGCCCGCTCACCTCGGCTATGACTTGGATCGGTGGCGGCGGTCCCCAAGATGTCTCTGCATCGGCGAGACGCGCGGCGTAAAAATCTGCACCAGTTTCGACCCCCTGCGATTCTGCCATCTGGGTGCTCATCCGCGCAGCTACGAGAGGCCCGCTCATGCGACTTATCACATCTTGCACCGCGCAGAAAACGATCTCTGGTGCGGTCAAGGCAACACCGGAGCGGAAGGTTATGTTTGTCTCACCTCCCTTCTCGAAGGCAGCGGCAAATCCTTCTGGAATGATGATCAGGGCGGATGTTACCTCATTGACCAAACGCTCCTCGGCCAACTCAAGGGACAAAGGCTCTTCCGCCAGAAGGCACATATTCACCGCGTCGTCTCTCGCCGGACAGATGACGAACATCTCGTTGGTCTCGGCCAAGGCGTCGAGGAAAGTGGCAGAAGCAGCACTGAGGTCCTGGTCGAGGACGTCGATGCGGATGGCGGGCGCGAAGCTGTGCGCCAAACCCTGCGCTCCCAGCCCGACGAGGTAGATGGTGAGCGCGGGGACGATTAGCAAGAGGAACCAACTCCGTTTGCTCTGGAGTGTGATGCGGAGATCGTGCCGGGCGATGACCCATACCTTGCGCATAGTTTATTCCCAACTACAGGAATTCGATCCGTCGTCTCAAGAAATGGCTCCCGATGGCGAAAAACAGCGCTCCCATCACCACCAGGATCAGGACGTGTGGTATGATGCTGCGCACATCGCCTCCCAGAGCCAGCTTAACATAACCATCGATGGCCCAGTAATGAAATGTGACGCGGGAGAGCATGTCGAAGGGCTTCGGGAATAGCTCCACGGGGAAGAAGACACCGCCCATCAGCCCCATCAAAAGGAGAAGCGCCCGACCGTAGTTCGAAGCTTGGGCATAAGTCTTGGTCAGACCGGCAATCATTGCCCCCATCCCTGTAGTGGCCGCGGCCACGGCGCTGACGAGTGCGGCGAGACCAAACGGATTTATTTTCTGGCCTGCACCTGGACGGCCTCCAAGCACCCACTCCAGTGCAGCCATGCCGATTACCAGCGCCGTCATCTGGAGCAGGCCGGTCAAGAATGTCCCCAGCGCCTTGCCGCTCAGGATGATCCCCGGTCGGGTGGGTGTGATGTATAAACGTTGCAGAGTCCATTGGGCTTTTTCCTGGAAAAGCATGGCGCTCAAAATCAGGGCCGCGAAGCTGACGAACATGACCGTTATGGTCGCAGCGAGGTAATGGGTCAACTTGACCTGGGCCGGCGGATCGACCACTTCGAGGCGTCGTATCTGGATCGGGTTGGAATCCGGCAGCGCTGCGGCGAGCGCCAGGTCAGCAATATCCTCGTCCAACTGACCGGTTTCCAATTTGATCCTTGTGCGGGAACTGCGGAGAAGTCCCTCGACGGTCGTGCGCACGGTGACCTCGCCGCTCGAAATCGCGTTCGCCACGATCTCGACGGCGCTTTTGAAGGCTGCTCCCAGAATGTCCTCTTTGCCATCGATGTACACCTCAAGGACGGCGCTTTCGGCTGCCAGAGCCTCGGAGAAATCGGCCGGGATAATCAGCACCGCGACCAGTTTTCCCCGCTCGACCAGGCGTCTTGCCCGCGCTTCATCTCCGATCTCGCGGGCAGAGAACAGTTCGGATTGCAAATTGCCAATGGGCATCGGTTCATCGGGGTCCGGAATCAGGGCGCGTACAAAGAGCTGACCGAAGTTTCCCCATTGGCCTCCTTGATCCTGATTGACGATCCCAACGGGGACCTTGGTGTCCGGGATACCGCGCCCTAGGACGAGATCGCCGAAGGCTAAATTGATGAGCGCTGCAATCACCAGCGGCATAACTATAGCCAGGAGCAAGAGGGACGGGTCTGTAGAGCGCAGCGTTATCTCGTTCCAGGTAATCGCGAGGAATTTCTTCATGGCGCTTCCGTGAGCCTCTGTCCCGTCAAGCGCAGGAAGACCGCCTCCAGGCTCGGTTGCTGGATCGTCAACGAGCGTACATCGGCCCCGGCGTCCTTCAAGATGCGCAGCACTTCGGGCAGCACCTCGGCGGCGTGGAGCACGGACAGATTTATAGCGCCCTCATCCGGCGAAATCCGCACGATTCCTTCCACCTGCTTCAATGCCTCCAGCCCACTGACCGGTATCGGGGAATCCCCCAGGTTGAGGTGTACCATGTCCTCCGCGTGGATTCCCCGAATCAACTCTTCGGGCGAGCCCAGGGCAATGATCTTGCCATGATGTATGATGCCGACTCGGTCGCTGATCTCTTGCGCTTCCTCCATATAGTGGGTGGTGTAAAGGACCGTGGCGCCGCGCTCTCGCTTGAATTGCAACACGAGTTCCAGAATGTGCCGCCGGCTCTCCGGATCGAGGCCCACCGTTGGTTCATCCATCAGAAGGATGCGGGGTTTGTGCAACAGGCCTGCGCCAATGTTCAGCCGCCGTTTCATGCCGTTGGAATAGTGAGCTACCCGATCGTCCGCGCGGTCGGTCAATCCGATCACCCTCAACGTATCGGTGATGGCCTCATCGAGCTCCCCCTTGCCGAGGTCATAGAGCTGCCCGAAGTACCGTAGATTCTGGCGTCCGGAAATTTGGGGATAGAGCGCGATCTCCTCCGGCACGACGCCGATGAGGCGCTTCACTGTCATCGGCTCCTTTACCACACTGTGACCGGCGATGATCGCCTCGCCGCTGGTGGGCGGGAAAAGCCCACAGAGTATGGAGAGCAAGGTCGTCTTCCCCGCCCCGTTTGGCCCCAACAAGCTGAAAATCTCCCCCTCTTGGATTTGGAGATCTATGCCGTCAACTGCCAGTGGGCCATCAGGCTGATTGTATTGCTTGGAGAGTTTGTGGGTGCTGATGATCGCGGTCATCGTCTCTAGATTACTTGTTCAAAAAACTTATCGACCCCTCGCAGTGAGAGATCGGGGTTAAAGACCCAGGCGTTCAGTTCGACGAAACGCGGATAGGGGACAAAGCGCGAGCGGAAAAGCGCTCCCTTGGCGTAATAGTCCTTGCTCCATTCCAGTATGCCGATGCAGCCCTGCTTCCGACTGGTTTCCCACAGACCGGCCAGCAGCGCCTTTTTCTCCTGACCGCTGAGCCCTTCCCAGTAAAGGAAATCAAGCCAGGCCCAACGGTGTGTCCCCCGCTTGCAGATCATCTCACGGAT
>CAZDYW010000310.1:0-3799 GCA_964509655.1 uncultured Anaerolineales bacterium | reverse complement strand
CCGAAGGAGCGATTGATGAACGGCTACATAGGCAAAATCTTACACGTAGACCTCACCGCCGGTGAGCTTTGGGATGAGCCATTGGAAGAGAATCTCGCTCGCGCCTTCGTTGGCGGCAGCGGGCTGGCCGCTCGCCTTCTCTCCGATATGCCGGTTAGCGAGATAGACCCTCTGGGAGCGGACAATCCACTCATCCTCATGACCGGCCCGCTGGTCGGCACCAGCATGCCCTCAGCGGGGCGCTGTAGCGTCTGTGCCATCGCACCCCTCACCGGCATCTGGGGCGAGGCCAACACCGGCGGCTTCATCGGCCCGGAACTGCGCTTCGCGGGCTACGACGGGATCATCATCACCGGGAAATCCGATCACCCCACCTGGCTTTCCATCGTCGAGGGCGAGGCCGCGCTGCGCGATGGCGCCGAGCTTTGGGGCCTGGACTCTTACGAGACGCAAGATCGCGCTCGTGAGCTTATGGGCGAGCCCAAGGCCCGCGTGGCTTGCATCGGCGCGGCGGGCGAGAATATGGCCAGGATGGCCGCGGTGATGAACGACCACGGTCGCGCTGCCGGTCGCACCGGTATGGGCGCCGTGATGGGCTCGAAGCGCCTCAAGGCCATCGCGTTGCGCGGGACCGCGAAGGTGCCGCTGGCCGATCCGGAGGAGTTCAAGACGGTCGTGCGTGAGATCATCGCCGACATCGACGAGGACATGGCGGCGATGGCGCTGCGCATGGCGGGCACCGCCGGTTACGTCGATATGGCCTTGATGTACGGCGATATGCCCATCCGCTATTACCAGCAGGGCGAGTGGGAACCGGCGAGCAACCTCTCCGGCGTGCTGATGGTGGAGCAATACCAGAACCGAAACACGGCCTGTTACCGCTGTCCCATCGCCTGTGGCCGCGAGACCCGCGCGCCGCGCTATGGCCTGGAGAAAGTTGATGGCCCTGAATATGAGACGCTGGCGGCACTCGGATCGCTCGCGATGGTGGATGACCTGGAAGCCGTCATCTACGCCGGGCATCTTTGCAACGTCCACGGTCTTGATACCATCAGCACCGGTTGCACCATCGCCTTGGCCTGTGAGATGTTCGAGCGCGGCGTCATTACCGCTGAGGATACCGGCGGGCTGGAGATACGCTATGGCGACGTCGAGATCGTCCATCGTCTAATTGAGATGATGGCCCATCGCGAAGGATTCGGCGATCTGTTGGCGGAGGGCAGCACGGCCCTGGCGGAGCGCTTCGGCGTGCCCGATCTGGCCGTCACTGTCAACGGGCTGGAGGCGCCAATGCACGATCCGCGAGCTTTCAGCGGCATGGCCGCGACCTACGCCCTTTCGCCGCGCGGGGCCTGTCATATGGAGGGCGACATGTACGGTGTGGATACCGGACAAGGCCCGGCCATCGAGTTGGGCATCCTGCCCGGCGACCGTTTCGATACTTCGGAGGAGAAGGGCCACATCGCGGCGCGGCAGCAGGCCTGGCGCAATGTTTACAATGCCCTCACCCTGTGCCAATTCCAGAACCCCGGCGTCGAGCGGCTGCTGCGGGCGCTGAATGCCGCCACCGGTTGGGACATGGAGCCGGATGACCTGATGACGGTCGGCAAGCGCATCGTCACGCTCAAGCGCCTGATCAACCTGCGGCGTGGGCTCACGCGGGCCGACGATAGCTTGCCCGATTTGTTGCTCAAGCCGCTGGATGATGGCGGCACCGAGGGATTTGTACCTGAGCTTGAGGAACTGCTCGCCGGAGCTTACGCAGAGTTCGGCTGGAGCGCGGAGACCGGTAGGCCGACATCGGAGACTCAGGAGCATTTGGGATTGAGCGATTTTTGATGTTGAGGTAAGGAGTTAATGAGAAAAAAGTATCTGCAAGGTTTCGGTAATTTGTTATTCCTCTTGGTTATTGCGGCTCTACTCGCGGCGTGTGGCACCTCCACACCGGATCCGACGCCCACGCCCCCCACAGATACCATCCGCGTGGAGGTGGACGGCAGCGGCGATTATGCCACCTTGGAGGAGGCCGTCGCGGCGGTGGTGCCGGGTGGAACGATCACGCTGGGCGCGGGAAGCTACCGCTTAGTCTATGGGCTGGAGATTGATAAGTCATTCACCCTGATCGGGGCCGGTATGGACGAGAGCGAGATCGTCTCCGGTGCTGAGGATTACGTGGTGCGCTTCGCGGGCAGCAGCACCTTTGCAGCCCAGGATATTACTTTCCGCCACGATGGAACGCAGATGGCGGATGTCGTGCAAGTGGAAAGCGGGAAAGTCGATTTCTCCCGTTGCCGTTTCACCGGCGCCATCTATGTGGAGGATGAGGGCAACCGGGCCGGGGTGCGTTTCCTCCATACCTCTGGCGGCGTGGTGCGGGATTCTGAATTTATTGACAACGATAACTCTGGGGTCATGGTCGAGGGGCAAGCGGATCCTACCTTGGAGAGAAACCTCTTTTCTGGAAACGCCATCGTGGGCATCGGCTACATGGGAAACCAAGGCGGCATAGCCCGAGAGAACGAATGTACCGGGAACGCGGTTGGCATCGCCGTGGCGCTCGAATCGGTGCCCACCCTGGAGCGCAACATCTGCAACGAGAACGATTACGGCATCGCCTATTGGGATAGCGCTGGTGGCAAGAACTCTCAAAATGAATGTTCCAGGAACAAAATCGGCATCGTCGTCAAAGCATCCGCCAATCCCGCGCTGGCGGATAATGACTGCCGCGACAACAGCGAAGAGGACATCCAAGACCTGCGCTAAAACCCTCAACCTCAGCCCTTAACCTTAACCCTTAACCATGAAAACCTCACCGGAGCGAGAGCGCGAGCTAGAAGTCTTAATCAGAGCCAAATATCCCTTGATCTACATCCTCTCCTGGGAGGAGCGGCGGATCGAGTCTATGCTGGTCCATGTGGCCGCGCGGCTAAACAAGCGGCTCTACGCATGGACAGTGACCTCCGGCGTGAGGGCCATCGACACCGTGCGCCCGACTGAGGTGGACCCCGGAGCGCGGTCGGCGCTACAGGTCCTCGCCCACATCGAGAGCTCGCGCGAGGCAGCGCTGTACCTCTTGAAGGATTTTCATCCTTTCCTGGGCTCGCCGCAGACGCCGCCCGATCCCGTGGTATTGAGAAAGATACGCGATCTGGTACAGCCGCTGAAGGAAAGTCAGAAGACCGTTCTGTTCCTCTCGCCCGTGCTGCACCTGCCCCCGGAACTGGAGAAGGAAGTCACCCTCGTGGACTGTATGCTGCCCACAACGGAGGAGTTGGAGGAAGCGCTGGATCGCGTCATCCGCTCCGCGCGGCGTCAGGGCGGGTTGCGCTTGGGGCAAGATGCGGAGGATCGGGAACGAGTCCTGCGGGCGGCGCGTGGCCTGACGATGAGCGAAGCGGAGAACGTCTTCGCTAAATCGGTCGTCATGGCGCGGCGCTTCGATACCGAGATCATCGTCGCCGAGAAGAAGCAACTGATCCGCAAGTCCAACGTCCTGGAGTATTACGAGGCGGTGGAGGAGATGGATTACGTCGGCGGCATGAACGAACTGAAAGTCTGGTTGCGCAAGCGGAGCCTGGCTTTCTCCGAGCAAGCGCGGGAGTTTGGACTGCCAGAGCCGCGCGGGTTGCTCCTCCTGGGCGTCCAGGGTGGGGGGAAATCCCTCATCGCCAAGGCGGTCTCCACGATGTGGAAAATCCCGTTGCTGCGGCTGGATATGGGGCAGGTCTTCAGCGAGTTGGTGGGTGCCTCCGAGGAAAATATGCGCAAGGCGTTGCGCTTGGCGGAGACAGTTTCGCCC
>CAZDYW010000309.1:0-3818 GCA_964509655.1 uncultured Anaerolineales bacterium | reverse complement strand
CTCGCCGGGCAGCCAGCCGGTGGTGGGGCGTTTCCAGTTCGCCGGTTCGCCATCCGATTGGGCTGCCAGTGTACCATCTGGGGCCAATAGATGGAGGAAGACGCGATAGCTGGTCTCCATCTCCGCCTCCGCCCGCCAGACGAGGGTCACGGTTAATTGGGTTTCAGGTTTCAGGGTTTCAGGTTCCAGGTTCGCCCCCATGAGAGTGGCTACGTCGCCCAGGCGGGTGTTGACCTCCACGTCCAGCACGGGCACCTCCCAAAGTCGGTCCGGCGCATCCACCTGGAGTGTGCCCAGCGTTATCTCCTGGCCCACCGGCTGGCACTGCGTTCCATTCATCCGGCAAACCTGAAGCGTCCAGCGATGCTCGCCGTTCTGCAAGCGGGCCGGCAGTCGCAGGTGATGTTGCCCGCGCCAGATTTCGCCCGCCAGCCAGCGCCCGGTGGGGAAATCGTCACGCACCGGCGGCAGGTCGAAGCTCGCAACCGCCTCACTTTCCGCGTTCAGCAGGCACAGCCGGGCCATCAAGTCCTCTTCCGGCACTTCGTGGGCTTGCCAGAGGAAGGTCAAGGAGAAGGGATCGCCGGGTGCCGCCTCCTCCCGGTCGAGGCTGTAGCCGATCAAGCGCAGTGGGCCGAAGAATGCCTCAGACCCGCGCTGGGTCGATAGTTCATCCGTCGCTGGGGAATGTTGCGGTCGGGTCACTTGTATCTGCCCCAGCGGGACCGCCAGGCCCAATGACTGCCCGGCGGCGGCGTGGGCGGCGAGGGGAGCCAATGTGCCCCGTTCGAAGGCCACCACCTCGACGGTGTAAGCGCCCGGAGGGGTCGCGGGAAGGAGTGGAACGGAGAGGCCCACGTCAGCGTACTGATCGGGTGACCATTCCCCCACCGGAGGCGGCGAGCGATGCCAGCGGGACGGGCGGATATCGATGCCCTCCCACCGGCGTCCCTGTGGGCCTACGACGTGAACAGTTATACCATAATCGGGGCCGCCGGGTTGGAGCGCTCGCCAATAGGTGCCTACGTCGAACCGTTCGCCGCTGGCGACGCTTTCTGGCAGGGCGTCATAGCCCAGAAGCAGGAACTCGTCGCCAAAGGTGATCTGGGCGGGTGAGTCCACCTGGTGCAGGCGTCCCTCTCGCAAATTTGCGCGGCGTAGCGGGGTGACGCCGCGGTCGATGACGGCGAACTTCGCGATGAGGAGCAGGATGGAGATTAGTAGGCTGATGTATTGGTAGATCGGTAGATTGGTAGGCTGGTGGGGTTGCTCCCAATTTCCCGATTTACCAATATACCAGCATACCAATATACCAGCCATCAGGCTGATGATGGAGATGGCGTCGGCGACCAGGCGCAGGGGGGTCTCGCCGAAGCGGACGTGGATGGTATGGCGGCCGGGCGGGATGTCGAAGGCAATCAATCCCTCCGGGTCGGTGGGGGCGATATCCACTGGATCTCCATCCACGGTGACGCGCCAGCCTGGGTAGTAGAAAGCCAGGTAACGGGCGCGAAAGGCCGTGGGCGTCTTCAACTCGATGGTCGCTCGCAGCGGGCGATAGTCAGCACGCAGAATGTGGGCACCCTGAGGTAGATCACTTGGGCGCAGGCGCACCGGCTCTTGCCCAGCGCTGAGGTCATCATCCAGTAGAGGCTCTTCCGGCAACCGTTGCACCCAGCGGGGGAGCAATTCGCCGAAAGTTGTTCCCCCAAGCAAGCCCACAGTTCGCTCGTAGGCCAGCATGCCGGGAATAGTGGCTGGCTGCGGAAGGGCAGTGTGCGGTGGATAGAGCCAGCCAAGGGAGCCGAGAATAAGGGCGACGATGAGGATGGAAGGGAGGAGAAGTGAAACGTGAAACGTAAAACGGGAAACGTAAGGCATAAAGCGTGAAACGTAAAGCGTGAAACGTGAGATTAGATATGCGCCGGCGCCAGCCAAAATAGCCAAACCAATTGCCGCAGGGGACAGAAATCGCCAGGGAAAGTGAAGGTAGCGCAGGAGGGGGATGCGGCGCCAGATGGGCCAGGCATAGGGCGTGGTCAGCCAGACGCAGCCCAACGTGACCAGCCCTATCCCCCCTAGCCAGAAGCGCTGCTCCCTCTCAGCCCGCCACCATGCCAGCGGTGAAAGTAGGATCAATATACCCGGCAGCAGACCGATGCCCTTGGGAAGCCACGGATTGAGCAACGAGGGATCAGCCACACGGGGCGGCTCCAGCAGATAATCGAGTGCGACGAAGCTGGCGGCATATGGATAATCCAGCACTCGCTCGAACTGAACGTGGCCCCGCTCCAACACGGATGGGAGCCAGAAGAAAGCCGCCATACCGATACCCAGAGCCAGCGCGAGCGCACCGCGTCCCAATCTCACGAAAAAGGGAAGGGAAAAGACTCCCCGGGAGCGCCAACTGCGGTGGGCCAGGGCGAGCGCCACCACAGCGACGATGAGCAGCGGCAGAAAGAGATAAGTAGAGGCGTCGTGGGTCAGGAGCATCGCGGTCAACCCACCACTGGCCGCCACGAACCCGAGCCGCTGACCATATTTCTGCCAGCGGTACAATCCCCAGAGTATCAATCCGGGAAAGGCCCATGCCAGCGCCTCCGACATGCTAGCCCGGTGGAAGTTGACGTAGGAGTGAAAGGGGAACGTGAGCATGACGACCGCAGCGACCAAGCCAGCCCCTTCCCCCCAGAACTCTCGCACCAGCAGCCAGGTCGTCAGGCCGGAGAAGAGAGTCCCAACCACAAACACACCGTTCACCGATGCGGCCCAACCCAGCCCCAGACGATGGAAGATCGCGGCCAGCAGGGCCGAGAGCGGCGGGTTGAAGAGCAGCATCGGATAGCCATAGCCGAAGACCATATGGGGTTGCCATCGCGCGTAGAGGATGCCCACATCCAGAAGCGCATCGACCTCAAGGGCACGCCAGAGGTGCAGGACGTTATCATATCCGGCGGTCAGTCGCTGGCCCAGCAGAGGCTGGACGACTGGCACCGCCAGGATAAGAACGCAGAGGCCAAAGCTGATGACCGTTAATCTGCGCTTCATCTCTCTCCGATCGGTATGTGGGCGAGGATGAGGCTTCGATTCGCAGCGGCACTCGCCCCTCCACCCTCAAAAAAGACGGGCAGCCGCTCGCCGGTCGATAGCAAATAGAGGCCGATCTCCAGCCTGTATTCGCCCGGCGGCGCATCCGAGGGAATGGGAATATCGTAAGGATCGGCGATAACCTCGCCCGGAACCCAACAAGTGGTCGGAACCTCATCCTGCACCGGCATGTTGTCCTGCTGAGCGAGCAGTTGTCCATCCGGAGCGATCAGGTGGGTGAAGACGGTGTAAGGATGGGGCATCGGTCGCAGAGCGCGCCAGTGAAGTTGCAAGCGGAGCGTGTCGCCGGGATGATAGGAGCCAGAGACAGGCGCCAGATCGTAGCCCAGGAGGGCGATTGAGTCGCCAAAACGGGCGTTCTTTGTATGGGCCGCGGGTGGCAGCTCAAAAGTGTGAGCGCGATCTGGCGGGTCGGGGACGCCGGTAGTGACCACGCGCAGGAAGGCATTGAAGCTGAACAATTGCAGCGCCAGGAGCCCTGCGATAACGATGAATCCCAGGTTGACGCGCTCCAGGCGCAGGTGATTCAATCCACGAGCGGCCACCAGTGCCGCGAAGGGCGTCAAGAAAAGCCATACACGCGCCACCTCGCCCCGCGACGTGCCGGATAGATCGAGGAGTAGGAGGCCCAGCGCGAAGCCCAGGATCAAGGGTTGCGGGTTGGAAAAGGGATCGCGCAGGGCCTTTATCAGCGCCACGCCGAAGAGTAA
>CAZDYW010000308.1:0-3846 GCA_964509655.1 uncultured Anaerolineales bacterium | reverse complement strand
TGCTAGTCTTACAGACGAGAGATATTGCCTCTGAAAAAGTGTCCGGTAGCTAGGTGGTTGGCCCAAAATCTAACGTATCAACAAAACTGGGCAGTTTACCTCGTCGAGCAGTACCTGAATATCTTCCTTGGGCAGGATACCGCCTTTTAGCACCAAGACCCCGCTTCCCTCCGTTCGCACCGCTTCGACTATAGAGTGCACGCCGCTACCGACCAACTCACGATAATGGATCATCATATCTTGACCTTGCAGCCACTCGGAAATTTCGGCCTGGATTTGTTTATCTGTCGCCGGTGCGTTCGAGAGAACCAGCACCGATAAGTAATCGCCCACGTGCTGAGCGAGGCGAGCGGCCAGTTTAATCGTTTGCTCCATGGAGGATGAGCCGTCATGGGCTACTACGATGGGCGGACGGATGTCAGCACCTTGAGGGATGAGGAGCACGGATCGGGATGAGCCCATCGCAGCCGCTCGCGCTGTGGAGCCAGCCTGCGCTCTTCGAAGGAGAGGGCGGCTGGCCATTCCCAGGCTCAGCAAGTCCGCTTCCTCCGCTGCCTCTAGCACCTTCCGAGCCACCTCGCCCCGCACGACCCGGAATGACCATTTGATATGCTTCCGCTCACAGGCTGCCACCAGGGCTTGACGTGCTTGTGTAGCCTGAGCTCGTAGCTGCCGTTCCATTCTTGCTGGCTCCAATCGCGCGGCTACGTTAAAGGGATATCTTACCTCACGTGCTATCGGTAACCCCGCAAGCTTGAGCAGATTGACATCCTCGACGAAGAGCCCCTCCAACACCTCGGCCTCCAGGCTGCTGGCCAGATTGACTGCCGCTTTCAATGCTTCCAGACTGTGGTTGGAGGCGTCTAATGCTACCAAGATGCGTCGGATCATCCATTCTTCTTCCTGATTGTTCATACTTCGCCTTCTATCTTTTCTTCTTTCTGGCTCCCCTCATTCTCGTTTTCCTCTTCTTGGGAGTCTTCGCCGAAGGCGCGTTGTTTTTCTGCCAATTCGATCAACCGGGCTTCGACCAGTTGATTGATGCTTCCTTCAGGGAAGTTTCCTTCGTCATCCCTGACGCCGGCCGGCTTACCCGTCAAAAGCTCAAGCCCCTGATCCGCATTTTCCACCGGGTAGATGTAGAATTGGTCCTGTGCAACTGCCTCGACGACATCATCGCGCAGCATGAGGTGCTGAACGTTGGCGGCGGGGATGATCACTCCCTGGTCACCGGTCAGACCTCGGGCCTTGCATATGTCGAAGAAGCCCTCAATCTTCTCGTTGACCCCGCCGATGGGCTGCACGGCCCCGTGTTGGTTGATGGAGCCGGTCACTGCCAAGGATTGTTTGATCGGCACCTCGGCCAGTTCCGAAAGGAGAGCACATAGCTCTCCTAGTGAGGCGCTGTCTCCATCCACGCCGCTATAGGACTGCTCGAAGACCAGACTAGCCGAGAGGGATAGCGGGCGCTCCTCGGCATAACGGGCGCCGAGGAATCCGGTGAGAATTAGGACGCCCTTCGAGTGAATCGGGCCGCCTAGATCGACCTCGCGTTCGATGTCCAGTATCTCGCCCTTGCCCATTCGGACACGGGCCGTGATGCGACTGGGTTGTGCGAAGCTGTAGTTGCCCATACTGATCACTGAAAGCCCGTTTATTTGCCCCGTATGTTCTCCCTCCGTGTCGATTAGAATCGTGCCCCGCTCGATTTGTTCTTGGATGCGATCACGCAACCGGTCGGCTCTGTGGATTTGTGCGTCGATGGTCTTTTGTACGTCCTCACTGGTCACCGCCCCGTTGCCCGCCTCTCTGGCCCAATAATCCGCCTCCCTCAACAGGTCAGCGGTGCTCAACAGGTGAGTGGACAGCTTTTTTGCATCTCCGGCGAGGCGCGCGTTGTGCTCAATGATCCGCGCCACGGCCCCTCGGTCGAAGGGCATCAAATCTTCACGTCGGGACATCGTGGCGATGAGACGAGCATATGCTTGATTGTTTTCCTGCGAGCGTGGCATCTCGCTGCTGAAATCGGCCTCGACCTTGAAAAGCTCCCCGAAGTCAGGGTCATATTGATAAAGCAGGTAGTAGAGCAAGCGTTCACCGATCAGCACCACCTTCACGTCCAAGGGAATAGATTCGGGCTCCAGTGAGACGGTGCTGACCAGGCTCAGTGCTTGGCTCAGCGACTCGATGCGCACTTCCTTGGCTCGCAGGACTCGCTTGAGCCCTTCCCAGGAGTAAGGTTGCGTCAAAAGCTCGCGTGCATCCAGGATGAGATATCCCCCATTGGCTCGATGCAAGGCGCCTGGCTTGATCAGGTTGAAGTCGGTAACTAACGCTCCCATTTGGGAGATGTGCTCTATGCGTCCGATGATGTTGTTGTAGGTGGGATGTTCCTCGTAGATTACCGGTGCTCCCTCAGACTGGCTATGATCTATCAATAAATTGACCTGATAGCGGCGGAACAGAGGGGATACTTTACCGGCGCGCTGTCCCAGCATACTCAAAGCGGCTTTTTGCTCATCCTCCTCAGTTTGGCGGAAGTCATCCACGCTTTCTACCACATCCTTTTCCACCGCTTTCAGATACTTTACCACAGCTTGAAATTCGGCATATTTTTCCTGAAGCTCCTCAATGCGATGACCTGCGGCGAACATCGCTACCTGGCGGTCGAGCTCTTTCATCTTTTCCCGCGCCTTACGCTCCCACTGCCGTGCCTGGCGCATCGTATCTTGGAGCTGTTCCTGGAGCTCTGCGATGTCCTCCCTGAGTTGCTCCTGTTGCTCCTCTGGCAGTTTCTGGAATTCGTCGGGGCTGATGACCTCGCCCTCCTGGATGGGAGCGAAGGCTAGACCAACCGGGGTGCGGATCAAAGCGATGTCCCGCTCCTGGGCCCTTTCCTGGATTGCATTGAAGGCTTTCTCTTGCCGCTCCTTGAACTCCTCTTGCAGTTCCTGTTTGCGAGTTTGGTAATCCTCGCTTTCGAAGGCGGCCGGAATGGCTGTGCGTAGCTCGTCAATCAATTGATTCATATCTTCGCGCAATTCTACCCCTTGACCGGCTGGGAGCTCCAGGGTTACCGGTTTGTGCGGGTCATCGAAGTTATTGACGTAACACCAATCAGAGGGCACTGGTTCCTCTTCAGCCTTCCTGTCGAGGAACTGGCGGATGGTCGTCCGTTTGCCCGTACCGCTAGGCCCCAGGGCAAACAGGTTATATCCTTCACGTTGGATGCCAATGCCAAATTTTACAGCTCCAACCGCTCGCTCTTGACCGATGATCCCGCCTATACCCTCCAGGTCTGAGGTGGTTTCAAATTCGAATTCTGATGGGTCACACTTTTGGCACAGCTCTTCTGCTTTCAAAGACTTCACTGTGGTCATTGATAGGCCTCCTAAAAGGGATCTAAGCTACAGCTCTGGTTCATATGCGACGATGGCCTGGCGCCACTCGTCGGGTATTGAGATGGAATGTCCATTTTTATAATCGTAGCACACCTGCACCGTGCGGGCCGTCGCGGATAATCTTTCGGTCTCCCCTTCTATGAGATAATCGAAGACGAAGCTGGAATTGCGCATCTCGCTCACCCGAGCATAGATGGTCACCCGCTCTCCCAGACTCAGGGGATATTTGTACTGACAACTGGCACTAGCTATGATGAATCCAACATCAGAGGGTGCGCCGGAAAGAATGCTTAACTCGTGTAAGTAGTGAACACGAGCTTGTTCCAAATAGGTGAAGTAAACGGCGTTGTTGACGTGTTCCATTGAATCCAGATCACGCCAACGTACTTCTAGGGAAGTCGAGAAGCGGAATTTCTCATTGGGCATGCTGTTTCCTCGGTGAATT
>CAZDYW010000307.1:0-3847 GCA_964509655.1 uncultured Anaerolineales bacterium | reverse complement strand
AATTTGAAGAGGAGCTGCAATAGCTTCTGTCCTAGTGTCGGTTTTTGTAAGTTCTGCAAGCCTACTTCGTAAGCAGCCAGGCCAGCACTGCGGTCTCCCATTTTCCACAGTTGAACGCCTAGCGCCATCAACGTTTCCCCGTGACGTTGTCCATCGCCCAAATCAGCGAAGGTATCCGCTGCTTGCCGTAAACAAGAGCGTGCCTTTTCCCGCTCGCCTTGGCTGGCATATAGTCCCCCTAAATTGCCCAGTGCTTGCGCCGCGCGGTTAGGCTCACTCAATCGAGCAAACGTGGCTTGGGCTTTCTCTAGGGCGGAAATCGCTTTATCCCATTCGTGCTGCATCCTGTAGACTAATCCCAGATTATTCAACATTTCAGCTGCTTCGGTTTCATTCTCCGCTTGAAGAAATGCTTTTTGTGCTTGCTTGAACTTATCGGCGGCTTCTGGATACAACCCCTCCTGGAAAAATTGCACTCCTTCTTCCTTTAGTGCCTCAGCCTTAGTTATTTCCGCCATCACATTCTCCACTTCCCTATCTCTTACCCTTACTCCCAACTAGTACGTGATCTCCAGTAATCCCTCAGCAATGGAGCGCAGGCCACCGGCTGGCATTTTCGCCAAGCGCATAGCCACTTCTAGATATTTGACGTTGACGGGTTTGGTGACAAACTCTTGCATTTCTGGTGGGATCTCTTGGAAGCTACGCTGGATTTGTTGCTGGCGATGCCATGCCCCCACAGGGCCGGCTTGATCGTCGAGAAAATACTCCATAGGCACTTGCAGATAGCGGGCCAGCGTTTCCAGCTCTGCCATCGGGATTGCTTGATCGCCGTGCTCATAATCGGATATGAGGCTGGGGGAGCAGTCCAGTACTTCAGCCAGCTCTTTTTGTGTTATATCTTTTTCCTGTCGGACTTGGCGTAGAAGTGTCCCTACGATTCGTCGGCGCAGTCCCAACACTCGCCGGAACTTGGGAGACTCTTCATCTTTCAATAATTTAGGGTCATGTTCCCAGAAGCGGTCTATCGGCGTGTTAAGCAAGTAGGTCAGCACTTCCAGTTCTGGCAGTGAGATGGATTGTTGTCCTTCCTCATACGCTGTGATTGTGCTGGGAGATACATCCAAAGCCTCGGCGCATTCGGTCTTTGTTCTCCCTGCTTTTTCTCTGGCATCGCGTAGCAGCAAGCCAATGATACGATTGCGAAGGGCTAGCTTTTTCTCAATCATTGCTCCTCCTAAAGAACGACTGGATAAGCCATAGATAGTGGGGACCTCAGTTGGTGATGGCTAGCGGTAGATATGTCAGTCATCTGCCACGAGCGTTATATAGGTGTTAGGTTAGTTTCCCTGACCGAGATCCGTCGGCGCTTCAAGCGATTATAGCATGGCTAGGTTCTAGCGGCAAAAAACTGCTCAACTATTGACCGCTAACCCTGCTACCAGTAGATCCAATGCTACCTCCGCGTCTATTTTCCCAGTTTTGATAGAGACATCAGTATACGAGAGATGATGATACACTTTTTCCAACTGCTCGGCGGTGAAATAGGTTGCTTGGTTGTAAATCTTACGTGTCGGGAAAGGGTGCAAGCCCAATGCCTTAGCACCATCCCGCGATGAAACTCCTTTTGCCTTCAGTTCCTTGATCTGAATCAGAAGTCTAAATTGACGCGTTATCATACCCAGCAATCCCAGGGGATGCTCACCTTCCTCTAGGAGGCGGTGAAGGGTCTGCGCAGCAGTGCGGCCATCTCGTTTGCCAAGTGCGTCCACCATGTCGAAGATGACAGCGTCTTGTGAGTAAGGTACCAGAAGGTCAATATCCTCGCTCGTGATGGGACGTTCCGTGTTTGTGTAAGTCACTAGTTTCAGGATTTCTTGATCCAGCAAGCGCAAATCATTCCCGACGATGGCAGCGAGTTGATGAGCAGCGCGTCCCTCAATCTCACCGCCTTGCTTCTCAGCTCGCTTTTTGATCCAGCTGGGCAATGTGTTAGCATCAGGCTGCTCGAAGCGTTTGACGTAACCGCGTTTCTCTTGCTTTGCTAGCTTGATGATAGGATGGTTAGCAGACAACACTTTTTCTTCGACGAAGACCAAGCGGGTCGTCAGGGGCAAGTTGGGAAGGTACTCGACCAAGGCGTTCAGTGTTTTCTTATGCGATTCTTTTTGTCCCCTTCGGGGTGAGAGCTTTGTCAGCCATCCTTGGACTATGACGAGTCGTTTATCAGCCAGGAAAGGCATAGCATCGCAGGTATGACGCAGATCGGCCAGTGTCAGATTTTTTCCTTCGAGGACGCTGGTGTTTAGCGCTACCACATCGGGTGGACCTAGCCGATGCTTAAAATCGGCTAAAGTCTCGGCTCGAGTGAACTCATCCGCGCCGTGAAAGACATAAAAAGTGGGCTTACTGCTCACTTGTTCTACCCTTCCGTCCTGATGTAATGGACGATGAGACCAGCGTGTTCTTCCCGTGTGACGTCCATGATTTGCAAGTTACCGATATCTGCTTGGGTGGTCACGTGGGCCTGGAAGACGGCGCCTAGTGGCCTTGCTAGGATGGCCCCGATCGTCGCGATAGCGCAAGCAAGGGGCAAGCGAGTAAGGCGCTCTTTACGACTTTCGGCCTCTTGTCTGGATATGCCTCCTAGGGCAATGAAGGCTCCTAGCCCGGCTATTGTTCCGGCGACGGCGAAGTTGGAGCCACAGTTTGGATGGATGGCCAACTGGCTCTGTCCGTCTTTCAGCCGTCGTAACCCATCTTTAGCGGCTTTTACCACGTCTTCGGTGGGCACATCGCCGTATAGATAGAAGCCCCAGAGCGAGGATCGACCCGCTAACTTGATGCCACGATGACGCGCGCTGAGGATCTGAATCGTGGCGTGTTCCAATGCGTGGTTACGACGTACATGGGAGAGCGGCGGAAAATTTAACAAGGTTGACATATTCATCAATACTCCAATCTGCTCGACTCACTTTATGTTCCAGAGCTTCCATAGAGATCTTAAGTTTCTAAAGCTCCGAGCGGTTATTTTGTCCGTTTGGGTAGGGTGAGCGATCACGATCAAGCGGTTGCGTAGGCTGCCGTAGGGATGGCAAGTGATCAATGTAAGCCGCTCGTTCCTTGTGGGCATAACATAGCGTGCATGCTCGTCGCGTGTTTCTATCGACTGACTGCTTTCTTTTAGCACCAGTGTCTCGGATACAGTATAGGTATGGGCCAAGTCGCCAGCGTGCAAGATGATAGTATCGCCGGGTTGCAGCCTATACAGCTCCCGGAATATCTCGCCATGTGTGGTGTTGTGACCATTGATGACAATGTTACCCTGCTTGCCTGGTGGTGCAGAATTTTTGTGCCAACCAGCGGCATATCGCTCCGGAACCTCCCAAATTATCTCTCTTTTTCCCTCTATCTCTCTCACGTGCCAGGATACGGCTTCGACTTGGGCGTTCACTCCGATGCTTGTGATAATGATGCGTGTTGGTGATGGTAGAGCTTTGTCTGCATCGACTGCCATAGGCGTAGGCGAGAGAGGGAGTGGAGTGAGCGGCGTCTCTGTCGGTGTGATGGATGTGGTATTGAGTACCGGCAGAACTAGAAGGCGTCGATCTGTCGCTGGAGGTTGCTCGCTGTCGGGTGATGCAATCAAGCGAGAATGAACGTAGGGATAGAGCTTAAGGCAACCGAGGAGGATAATGACTATACCGCCAGCGATGAATAGCCAGGCGATACATCTCAGGTTTATTCGTCCTGCTGAATCGGTATTGTGCACACTAGTTGTCTTGCTCATTTGTATGAGCTTGATTATACCCCACGGATGGGGGTGGGACAAGCCATCGTGCTGCGG
>CAZDYW010000306.1:0-3854 GCA_964509655.1 uncultured Anaerolineales bacterium | reverse complement strand
ATCGCATCTGCAGGAAGCCGCGTTCCCTGTGCGTCGAAGGCCGGCGTGCGCTGCCCGGTCTGGAGATCGTAGAGGCCCACCAGCAACCCGTAATGCCCGGCCGGTAGATCGCTCGGCAGCGGAACCGTTCGCGCGTCTTCGATCACATCGCCCGCAGCCCAGATGCTCGTGGGGTAGTTTCCATTCAACGGTGGCCCATCACCTTGAGCCAGAGGCTGTCCATTCTCTCCAACCAGATGGACGAAGACGTTCATTGCCTGGCTCGGCGGCGCATCGCAGGACCAGTAGAGGGTGAAATGAAGCGACTCGCCAGGGTGAACCGGGCCGTGCCATTCGGGGGCCCAGGCTACCAGACGTACCCCCTCCCCCAGTCGGTAGGCCAGAGGCTCACCGGTAAGAGCAACCGGCTCCCGCGCCGCCAGCCGAATCGGGCCTACGCTGATAGTGTCATAGCCCCCAGCAGTGGTCAATCGCGGACCGCCCGGCGGATAGAAGCCCAGGTCCAGCCGCAGACCGGCCGGCGCTTGGGCATCGGCTGCCAGAGGAACGGGGATGGTGTCGACGATGACCTCGCCCGCGCGCCAGCGGCTGGTGGGGTAACGGCCCAGGCCAGGATGTGTGTCCCGCTCGCCGATTTTCTCGCCATTCCGTCCGAAGGCTTGCAGGAAGAAGATGAAATCCTCGTCGATGTCCAGCATACCCAGCGCTTGCCAGTAGAGCGTCACCCGAAGCGTGTCGCCAGGATGGAGCGGATCGGGGGCCAGGTCGTATCCCAACAGGCGGGCGAACTCCGGATAGGTCACATCCATTGGATACTGCGGGGCGACCTGCGGAGCATCCGGCGAATCATACCGAGGCGGAGGTGCATAGGCCGGGGCCAGCACCCCCACCAGCGCGTAAATCGCCAGCGCCAACACACCGAGAGACAGGACAGCGGTCGAGCGCTCACGGTGGCGAGGGAACCATTCACCTAACCCCAGCACGTAGAGGGGCGCCAGAACGGCGAGCGTCACAAAGAGATAGCGCCCGAAGTCGGCGGCGGCGCTCACGGTCATACGGGCGAAGTTGACCCCGAAGGCAACCAGCGGGGCGCTCGCCAGGATCAACAATATAGAAGCCAGGTTTTTTTCCAAAAACCTGGCTTGGGAGCGACGACGAGCCCAAAGGAGAAGTAGTCCCCCTACCGCCATCAGCCCCAGCAGACGAGTCAACTTGTAGACCCAGGACGGCATCGGTATCTGTCCGTAGCCAAAGACACCCCAGAATGAGTTGTAGAGGAAACCCAGTTCCCGCGCCGCCGCGAGCAGATCTGGAGCATTCTTCCGCACCCCCCACACGCCGGTCTGCTGCACCATACTGGTCGGCTCGCCGTAGAGAATCAGGTTTCTTCCGAACCACCAGCCGCTGAGCAGAAGCGTCATCCCCAGAACGATACCAAGCAATCGGGCCGCTTGTCGCCAGCCGCGATTCCCCCCACTCTTTCCCCCCCACTGGGGGGTATGAAGGGGAAGGGAACGCCACAGGATCGCCAGCCCCACCGTGGGCGCCACCAGCAGGCAGGTCAGCTTGGTCAGAATGCCCAGGCCCATCAACAGACCCAGCGCGGCTGACCGGCGGGTTGTGGGGCCGCGCACCAAGAGCCGGGCGGTCACAAGCAGTATTGCAGCCGCCACCAAGTTCGCCAACGCATCGTCGTGAACCGAGGTGGTGATGAAGAGAAACATGGGATTGAAAGCGACTAAGGCAGCCGACCCCACCGCCAACCACCGTCGCTGCGGGAGGATCTCCCACGCCGTCCCATAGACGCAGAGGATCACGCCCGCTCCCATCAGCAAGGAGAGCCAGCGCATCAAGTGCACGCCCAGAGCCACATCCCTGTAGGGCCAGCTTTCCAACTGCGGATCGTGGAGATAGAGATTCTTGTTGTCCACGCCCGGCTCCCAAAGACGATAGGCCCAAAAGGGGTTACCCTGCTCGACGATGGCTTTGAAGTTTTCATTGGGCACCCAGAAAGTTGAGACTGCGCCCCAGGCGTAGTAAAGAGGGGGATGATGAGCCTTGCTCGGTTCGTCGGAGACCATCACGGGCAAGCGTCGCTCCTCCGCCAGAAAGCGGATATTGTCGTAATGCAATGCCTCATCTGGACTCTCGAAGAGGGGATTGACGACGCTATAGGTGAAACCCAGGATCAAATAAGCGACGAGGAGAAGCGATAGGAACGGATGCTGTTTCAGTCGTTCGTAAATCGCCATGGGGAAGCCAAGGATGGTAGCGCCGGACGTTCATAGGAGAACATCCGGCGCCATAATGATGAACTAATCAGACTTTGCGACCATAGGCAAGTAAACGCGACTGGCATCTATGATCAGGGCGAAATCTCCAAGGAGATCGGTCTTCACCTTAATTTGATCATTGCCGGCATCGAGCTCGGTGGTGACCGGCGCCCAAAGGCTTTCGGTATCCGACCAGCGATAGAGCTCAAGCTTGCTCTCGAACGGGAGCTTGAGGACATCCGCGAAGTATTCATAGTCGTAGTAAAGGGTGATGGTGTAAGTACCGCTGATTTGATCGAGGATCTGACCGTCGTCGAGCGATCGAGCGCTCAGGCTGAAGCCCTGGTAAGTGAAGAAGCCACCCAGACCGTTATGGGGCAGCGTCAACCAAGGCGTATGGGTGATAACCACACCGCCGCTGATGACACCGGTCTCCACGGTGTCGGTGTAGAACGCGACTTCCGCAGTCTCGTCAACGGAGGTCAACACACCACCGCTGCCGGTGAGAGAGATTGACTTCGTCGGCGGGAGAATGTCGAGCGTCTGGCGCGTCACTCCGACTTTATCGACGGAGTCCTTCACATAGAGTGCGGGCCAATAGCGCCCTTGATGCGGATATGTGTAAACCGTGGTCGGTGAGTCTGTGTAGCTAACATAGGGCGTGTGCTCACCATCCCCCTCGTAGTCCCAGGCCACCTGGAGATCACCGGCGGCATCGTGGTCATCCGTCGTGCCCGAAGCATCGAACTCAACCCGATTCCAGGCCGTTCGACTAACTGTTAGCGAGGCCTCGGGGGCCAAGTTTTCGATGACGTGGACGGTCTCCGTTATGTCATCAGTGACAAGGGCTGTGTCGCGCACGACCAAGCGCATGACCTGCTCTGCTCCATCCTCATAGTCGAAACTGTGAGTTTCCGTCTTGGCCGTCGTCCAACTGGTATCACAAGCACCGCTATTGTCCCAATCCCAGCAGACTTCGAGTAACTCTGGGGCATCCTCCACGTCGTAGCTGGAGGATGCGTCGAAGGTATAGACTGTGCCCTCCAACCGAGGAACTGAAGGGTCGGGATCAACCGAAAGACTGGCCATAGGCGGGTTATCGAGCATGACTTCCTTTGTCGCTTCAGAGGTATCATCATCAGTGTCGCGCACAACCAGGCGAACCGTTTGATTCGCAGTTACGGTCGAGAAAACGTGTTTAGCGGTCTTCTCCGTCGTCCAGTCGGTATCACATGTACCATCGTTGTCCCAGTCCCAGCATACCTCCAGAGACGAGGTGTAATCCTCGACATCAGAACTGCCGGAGGCATCGAAGGTGTACTCCGTTCCCGAAGGCTGTACAATTTCGGGGTTGGGTGTGATAGTAAAAGTTGCCGTCGGCGGTGTGGTGATGCCGATGATTGGCGCCTCTGTTGTACGCCAAGGCTCATAATCCACAAAGCCAACAATCGCGCCCTCGTGCGGGCCACTGGCCTGACCCCACCAGTTGTTCTGGGCATCAATAGTGGCACTACCAATTTCATTGTAGACAAGGAATTCGCTGCCAAGCAGGTTAGAGTTATTGACGCTGAGTGTGGCAGG
>CAZDYW010000305.1:0-3875 GCA_964509655.1 uncultured Anaerolineales bacterium | reverse complement strand
GCAACCTGCAACTCACTCACCATCGATAATGTCCATCTGTCGCAGCGTCTCCAGAAGCACGGCATCGGCGAAGGCATCCTTGGGAATGTAATCTACCGCTCCCGATTTAAGGCCCAATAGCGCATTTTGGCGGTCATCGTGGCGCGTCAGCATGATAATGGGGATAGGCTCGGTCTCATTGATGGCTTTCAGTCGTTGGCACACCTGGAATCCGTCTATGTCGGGCATCTGCACGTCCAGGATGATCAGGTCGGGATGGAGCTGGCGCGTCATCTCCACTCCCATACGACCGTCATTGGCTATGACGACTTTTACCCCTTCTTGTTCCAATAACTGTTTTATGTGCAATGCTTGTGTTGGACTGTCCTCGATCACCAAAACGATCTTGCCCCGCATAGCTTTTATCCTCCTGGCGTAACTGCTCAGGCAGTCTAATTTGGACACAGAGAGTCACTGAGAAGACACAGAGATTCACAGAGAACGGAAAAGAATTTTAATTTTTTCTCTCTGTGTATCTCTGTGAAGTGCTCTGTGCACCTCTGTGTAACTATGGCCTGAGTAGTCACCTCCTGGCTTACCATTATGGTGCCGCCCATTTGAATATGGTGACCTTTACCTGGCTATCGTCAATCGCTTCAATAGTCAGATCATCGACCATCCATCGCACATCGGTGAAAGCTGTTGCCATGGTTTCCTTCTCGGCATCGTCGTTGATGACCGTGCATACTACTCGCAAACTGGCTTTCTCCTCGGCATCGGAACGATAAATTTCGATGTGTCCCTCTTTGCTATCCCCCAACTTTAGAGCTTGGGCCAGCGAGGAGGTCGCTAGGGCGATACAGGCTTGTTCTTGTATGCTGAGACCCAGCGCCCGTGCTTGTTGTCGCACTTGCATCCGCGCGACGATGATGTCGAACGAATTTCTAATCGTGACGGTCTGCCTTTTTCTCATAAATGGCGCTCAATAGTTTCGGCATCAAATAAGTTGCTCGATGGTCTCCAACAAGTTGCTCTGGTCGAAACGGCTCTTGATAATATAGGCATCTGCTCCGGCTTCGATCCCCCGCGCTTTGTCGGCCTCTGAATCGAGCGAGGTAACCAGAATGACCGGTATGTGAGCGGTTTCTGGCTCATCCTTGACTCGCTGCGTGAGCCCAAAGCCGTTCATGCGCGGCATCATAACGTCGGCCACGATCAGATCAGGCGCGCCCTGGGTCGCGATGGTGTCCAGCGCCTCTTGTCCATCCGTCGCCAGGTGTACGGTGTAACCGGCCGCCTCCAGGATATTCTTCTCCAGGGTGCGAGTGGTGATCGAGTCATCCACTACCAGGATTTGCTTCCGGTCGCGATCTTCCGCGGTCGGGGGGGCTTTGATCAGCATATCCAAAATCGGGCGTCGCTTGCCCCCCATGGCTAGTTTGATCAGATCGGCCACGTTGAGGATAAGGACGATTTCACCGCCGCCCGTCACTGTGGCGCCAGCGATGCCGCCCACCCGCTTCAGTTGTTTCCCCAGCCCTTTGATCACCACTTCTTGCTCGCCCACCAGTTCATCCACCACGAAAGCCATGCGCCGTTCGGCCGCTGCCAGTATTACGGCCAGGATGGGCGCCTCTTCCTGTGTGACGTTTGGCTTCCTTTTGGGTTTGGTGGGACGAAGTTCTAATACATCGCCGAGCCGCACTAGCGTGAGCGGTTGTCCCTCGTAGCGCACGGCGTCATACCCCTCAAGGGAGATGATCTCCTCCGGCCGAACCGCGATGATGCGTTTGATGGCATTGAGCGGGATGGCGAATACCTGATCGGAGACGCTGACCAGCAGCCCGTGTGAGCTGGTCAGGGCTTGCGGCAGAATCAAAGAAAATGCAGTCCCAGCGCCGGGCGTCCAATCCACCTCGATGTGCCCTTGTAGCGCTTCCACGTTTCTACGCACCACGTCCAGTCCTATCCCGCGCCCAGAGATGTCAGTGATGATCGGTTTGGTGGAGACTCCCACGTTGAAGATCGCTTTAATCAACTCCATCTCGTTCAACCCACGTGCGTCATTCCCGCTCTTCCGCGTGACCGCTTTTCGGATGGCATCGAGTTGGAGCCCTGCGCCGTCATCGGAGACGCGAATTAGAACATCTTGGCCCAATTGCTCGGCGGCGAGTGAGATGGTTCCCCTTCTGGGCTTGCCCTGCGCTTCCCGCTCCTCTGGCGGCTCGATGCCGTGATCTACGGCGTTGCGCAACAAGTGGGTCAGCGGATCCTTGATCTGCTCCAGCACCTGTTTGTCCAACTCGGTATCGCCGCCTGCGATGTGGAGCACGGCTTCTTTGTCCGCCTCGTGGGCTAGGTCACGCACCATACGCCCGAAAGCGCCCGTGATGGTGTTGAGCGGCAGCATGCGCAGCTGCTTGATCTCTTCCTCCAGTTCGTCGATCAGGAGCGACATAGCGGTGGTGTCGTTAGCATATTCTTGGGTCAGTTGATTGATCATCTTGCTAATTTCACCCATTCGCTCTTGACTGAGCCCCACATATTCCAGTAAGCGGGACATATCGCGCCCAAGCTCTTTCCTAATACCATTATACTCCCCCATCCCATCGCTGGGAAGTGGGATAGCTTCATCATCAATCGCTGCGCTGTGGCGGCTGAGCCGATCATAGGCCCGGCGCTCCGATAGCCACAACCTCTGCCACTCCGTGATGAACTTTTGCAGTTGGCGCACCTGACTCAAGCGCTGTTCGGCCCGTATTTTGGCGACGAGCAATTCGCTGAGCTGGGCCATCAGCGCATCCAACTTGCTCACATTGACGCGGATCGTCTCTTCCGTCTCCATCGCCCAGGATGGCCTTTCTGGGGACAGCGCTACCTCCACGGGCTCATCTGTGGGAGGCGACGAGACGGATGCTCTCGATTGGGGCTGGGGCATGGGCTTCGCTTCGGAGGCGCTCGGCGGGCGCTTTTTCACCTCCTCCTGTGGGTGGAATGGTTGTAGATCAGCAAGCGCCCTTAGCGCTTGTGGCGGCGGGGTGAGTTTACCCATCTCGTAGGCCGCCTGTGTGACCTCAATGGCGTCGAGGGATTGGTAACAGGCTGTGAATAGCTCCTCCGTCGCCTTGATGGCCTCACATTGTACGCCCTCCAGCACTCCTTCGAGCGTATGCGCCAATTGCTCGATAGTGGTGACGCCTATCGCGCGAGCCGCTCCCTTGATGCTATGGGCGGCGCGAAATATATCGCCCAGCGTCGCTTCGCGTTGCTTCCCGGTGATGGTATGTTGCTCCAGCGCCAGTAGCCCATCCGTGATCGTCTGGATGTGTTCGTTGAGCTCAGTGCGAAAGGAACTGATAAGTTGTTCGCGGATTTGGTCAGCCAGAGGCATAGGCTCTCCTAGCTGTCGATGTGTTTCACAGTTCGTACTGCTCCACTGTCTCTGTCAAGCGATGGGCCAGGGTGTTGAGGTCTTGAGCTGCTTTTTCCGCCTGACGGATTCCGGCCAGGTTCTGCTGAGTGGCCTGATTGATGCTCTGCATCGCCGTCGCGATCTGCTCCACGCCGGAGGTTTGTTGTTGGCCGCCGGCCTTCATCTGCGTAGAGGCCTGAGCCGCTTCGTCGATCACGTCCGACAGTTGCTCGATCACACTCCCCGTCTGAGAGGCCAGATCAAGCCCCTCGTCGACCACCTTGGCCCCTTCCTCGGTGGCCATCACGGTGGCGTTGATGCCATTCTGGATGTCGGATAGGATTGTCCGAACCTGAGCGGTGGCCTGGCGGGATTGCTCGGCGAGATTGCGCACCTCGGCGGCGACGACGGCGAAGCCCTTACCGTGCTCGCCAGCCCGCGCGGCCTCCACCGCAGCGTTGAGCGCCAGCATGTTCGACTGGGA
>CAZDYW010000304.1:0-3891 GCA_964509655.1 uncultured Anaerolineales bacterium | reverse complement strand
ACGCGCAGATTATAACCCATACCGGTATAAACAAAAAGGCTCTGCCCACCCCTTGCGAGCAGGCCGAGCTCCCACGCCTGGCCGAGAGGGTGGCGCTCAGGTCTTTTCCCCCCTTCTCATCAGTATTTTTCCCTATATCGCTCCTTGACCATTTATGTTAGGCTGTAGGCTGATGTGACGGCGGGGCAGGCAATCGCTTTTAAGACCAGGAGTGACAAACGCGATTAGGAATGGGATTCACGAGGAGAAAGCGCATATGAAAAGAGAGCGTCCTCTGCTGTCGGAGGAAGACCCGACTCATCGTCTGTGGGTCTACGCCTTGGTCATCGCGGCGATGTGGACTCTGGTCGTCGCGATATCCCTGGGATCAAACCTGCGCCAGCAGCGTCGAGAGACGCTGGAAGTAGCCCGCGCCACGGCGCGCACTGCTTATCAGAAGGACGTGATCTATCGCCGCTGGAACGCTCAGCACGGCGGCGTCTACGCGCCCATCACCGAGGAAACCCAACCCAACCCTTATCTAAAGGAATCTACCGAACGGCCCATAGAAATCACGGCCTTCTCCGCGAAAGGCCCAGAATCCGGCGTGGTGCTGACGCTAACGCTGATCAACCCGGCCTATATGACCCGCCAGGTACACGAGCTTGCGGCGGAGCTCCACGGCGTAAAGGGACACATCACCAGCCTGGATCCAATTCGCCCCGCCAATGCACCGGATGCGTGGGAGAGAGAAGCACTCCAGAGCTTTGAGGCGGGCGAGTCGGAAGCCAGCGAGATTCAGGAGATCGACGGCACGAGTCACATGCGGCTTATGCAACCGCTTGTCACCGAGGAGAGCTGTCTGGCCTGTCACGCTGAGCAGGGTTACGAGTTGGGTGACGTTCGCGGCGGCATCAGCGTCGCCGTTCCTATGACGGAGCTCGATGTAGCAGCGCAAAAACATAATCTCGTCGCTTGGCTGGGCCACGGATTGCTTTGGATCGTGGGATTGACCATCATCGGCGGGGGCGGATGGGCGCTTCAGGGCAACGTGAGGAAACTACAGGAGAGTGAGAAACAGTACAGGTCCCTGATCCGAAGCATCCAGGCCGCTGTCATCGTTCACAACGCCGATGGACGTGTCGTCACGAGCAACCCGACCGCCCAACGGCTGCTGGGATTATCTGAAGATCAACTGCTCGGTAGATCGACGCGAGAATCAGGGTGGCACTTCATCAACGAGGATCGAACGTTGATGCCGGTCGATGAGTACCCCGTCGCCCGCGCGTTCGAGACGAGACAGCCCGTGCGAGACCTCGTCATCGGGATTAGTGGCACTGAAGCGGACCGGATTACGTGGGCCTTGGTCAACGCCGACCCTGTGCTCGATGATGCGGGCGCGGTCAACCAGGTGATCGTCACATTTATGGACATCACCGAACGTAAACGAGCCGAGCAGGAGGTTCGGCAGCAGAAGGATATGCTGGAGAACACACTGGAATCGCTGACTTATCCCTTCCTGGTGATAAACGCCGAGGATTATACCATCGAGCTGGCAAACTCAGCCGCTATTGGGTCGGGCGACTTGCCAGAAAACGCCAAGTGTTATACTCTCACACATCAACGTCACTCGCCCTGCGACGATGAGGAGCATCCGTGTCCTCTCCAGGAGGTGATAGCCACCAAAGAGCACGTGAAGCTGGAGCACACCCACTATGCCTCTGAAGGCAACCCACGTTGCGTAGAAGTACATGGCTATCCCATCTTCGACGCGGAGGGTGACGTGGTGCAGATGATCGAGTACACCATAGACATCACCGAGCGGAAACGAGCGCAGAGATCACTGGCGGAGAAGAAGGATGAGCTAGCCCGCTCCAACGCCGAGCTGGAGGAGTTCGCCTATATAGCCTCGCACGATCTACAGGAACCGCTGCGCAAGGTGCAGGCTTTTGGGGATCGATTGTGGGCTATGTACAGCGACATTCTTGAGGAACGGGGACAAGATTACCTCTCCCGCATGCAGGGCGCAGTGGAGCAGATGCGTAACTTGATCGATGATCTGTTGGCCTACTCGCGGGTCACGAGGAATGCCAGACAATTCGAGGCCGTCGATCTCAACGCCGTGACCGAGAGAGTCATAGCGGACCTGGTCATCCGCATCGAGGAGACCGATGGCCGCGTGGAGGTGGAGGAACTGCCCACCGTCGCGGCGGACCCAATGCAGGTGCGCCGCCTGTTACAAAACCTGATCGGCAACGCGCTGAAGTTCCACCAGAAGGATGAGCCGCCCTTGGTGAAAATCTACAGTGAGGAAACGACCGCTGATGATTTCTATCAGATCGCGGTGCGGGATAACGGCATCGGCTTCGATAGAAAATACGCGAAACAAATTTTCGCCCCTTTCCAGCGGCTGCACGGACGGAGCGAATATGAGGGCACCGGGATGGGCTTGGCCATCTGCCGCAAGATCGTCGAGCGGCATGGCGGGCGCATCTGGGTGGATTCGGAGCCGGGTGAGGGGACAACTTTCCATTTCACACTGAGAAAGAGTACGGGAGGCTCGTTGTAGGGATGGGTGGTCTCTCCTATAAATCTTGGGAGTAAAGCGGAGTTGCCAGTGAATCGAGTTTTCCCCCCTCACCCTAGCCCTCTCCCCGCTGGGGCGAGGGAATCGCGTCCCCTCTCCCTCAGAGGGAGAGGGTTAGGGTGAGGGTGACAAGCGCGTATTACCCCAAACAATCCGAGCAGAAAGGTAAGGAATATGAAAAAGACACAAGAGGCCGGACGACTGATCCGTGAGCAACAAGAAGCGCTAGCAGAGGAGATACTGGCACAGCAATATGACCGGCAACCCAAACTCTGGGAGATCTTCGGAGACACGGGGCGCGAGGAGTGCCTGCAAGACATAAATTACCATCTCTCTTACCTCTCCGAGGCATTGACCGCCTCCGATCCCTCCCTCTTCGCCGAGTATATCGCCTGGGCCAAATCGCTGTTCGCGAGCCTTGACTTCTCGGATGACACGCTCCCGGTGACGCTGGATTGTATGGACAAAGCGTTGGGGGGAAAGCTGCCTGAGGAGCTTTGGGAGATTGCACACCAGTACATTGAGAGCGGATTGGAGCGCATGCGCCAGGCGCCATCGACGCCGCCCAGTTTTATCACCGAACAGGAGCCGCTGTCCAAGCTCGCCCAGGAGTATCTGGAGGCGCTGCTGAATGGCAGGCGCGAGATAGCCAGTCAAATCATCATGGAGGCTGTAAACGATGGCACCCCGATCAAGCAAATCTACATGCACGTGTTCCAACCGGTGCAACGGGAGGTCGGGCGCCTGTGGCAGACGAATCAGGTCAGTGTGGCCCAGGAACATTACTGCACGGCGGCAACCCAACTGGTGATGTCCCAGCTCTATCCGCGCATCTTTAGCACCGAGCGGATCGGGCGGCGAATGGTCGCCACTTGCGTGGGCGATGAACTACACGAAATCGGTGTGCGTATGGTGGCGGACTTCTTCGAGATGGAGGGATGGGACACCTATTACCTGGGCGCTAACACCCCCACAAAAAGCATCGTCAGCACCATCGAGGAGCAGGAAGCGGACATTCTGGCCATCTCGGTGACGATGACGATGCACGTGAGTAGCGCGACCGAACTGATCGACCAGGTACGTGCTTCTGAGGCAAGCGACAGCGTCAAAGTCCTCGTGGGGGGCTATCCCTTCAACATCGCGCCTAATCTGTGGCAGGAGGTGGGCGCCGATGGCTATGCACAGGATGCACAAGAGGCTATCACCGTGGCGAATGAACTCATTTCGAGACCCTAATCTGGGCTAACCAGAATCAGAACGCTCGCGCTGGATGATCGTTTTTTACTATCAAGTTCGGTAATTAGACCGCCGAAGCACTTCTACCT
>CAZDYW010000303.1:0-3909 GCA_964509655.1 uncultured Anaerolineales bacterium | reverse complement strand
CAGCGGGAGCGGGTGAGGGATGCTATTACCGATTTTGATGGTCAAAAATCATAACCGGTCTATAAACGGATATTCAAACAGCTCTTAGCGTTAGTGGGACGTAGAATATCCAGAGCGTATTTCCTTCTTGCGCTTATTCAGATGTCACACCAGCGCCAGCAAGCCACCCAGCCCCACCAGCGCGAGTGCGGCGCACGTCCTGGGAATACCGAGCACCGGCACGAGAAGCGCCGAACTCAAAAGCGCCCCCACGCACCCGCCGACTAGATCGGCGCCGTAGAGCAAGCCGGCCTTTCTTCCCTCATCTCCTTGCATCAATGCCATCGCCAACGGAAAAGCCATCCCCGCAAATCCCCCCGTGATGAGGGCCAGCAGAGGGAAAATCACCGTCGGCGCGTGGATAGGCAGCGAGATAATCAGGGGCAGGAAACCACCGTAAACGGTGACAGCCCCTTGTACGGCGAGAAGCATTCTCCTGGCATTCCTCCGCCTGTCTGCTCGCGGCCAATGTCTGTCGATCAAGCGCTGACCTATCCCGCCCCCCGCCGCCAGCCCGGCCATAAAGGCCGTCACGATCAAACTCACCTCGCGGTAGACGGTGCCGTGCAGCACCTGAAAGGCGAAGATGATCACCACCTCCAGCGTCATCTCCGCCAGACCGATGCTGGCGATAGTGAACGGCACCGCCCAGCCCCGCCGCCAGCGCGTCAGCAGCACTATCAGCGCCAACGGCAAAGCCACCCACCACAGGTTCAATAAACTCGCACGCACAAAGGCCCCGCGCAGCCGAGGATAGAAGCGCGAGAGCCACAACGCAAGGTCGTAGTAGTAGCAGATGGGCGTCAGGTCTCGGTTGAGGCGCACGCCCTGGGCCGCCTCCAGCTCCGCCTCCACCTGCTCGAAGCGATCCGTGGTGAAGATGTATTCGATGGTACTCGGCGTCATCCACCGAGCCTCAATGTCCCGCTCGGCCATCCGCCGCGTCAGCATGGCATAATCGGTCGGCAGAGGCGCGTCGGAGGCGAGGTAGAAATTGTGCTCGCCGGGGAGCACCATAACCTCGGCGAAGACCGATTTCAAAGTCTGGTAGACGCTGCCGTTGCGCCTAGCCAGCTCTGGGCTCCAATAGTTCTCCGCCGAGGGCAACCCCAGCGATAAGATGCCGTCCTGTTTCAAGATCGCTTGCACCTCGGCGAAGAACTCGCGGGTATAGAAGCGGTTGAGCGCCCCGGTCGAAGGCTCGGGCAGGTCGAGGATGATCACGTCGAAGGCGCGGGGCGTGCGCTTGACGAAAAGCCGCCCATCGGTGAGAGCCAGCCTCACGCGGGGATCGTCGAGCACAGCCGCCTCCTCCGGGGGCAGATGTGACCGCGCCGCCTCGATCAGCAAAGGGTCCAGCTCCACGTAAGTCACGCTCTCCACGGGGTGCTTGAGGGCCTCGCGCAGATCGCCAGCCACGCCTCCGCCGATCAGCAGCACGTCTTGGGGATCGGGATGGCTCAGCAGCGGAAAGTGAGCCACTTCCTCGGGGAACGTGCCCTGGGTCTCGAAGGCCAGCAGCCCGTTCTGGTAGAAGATCCGCTGCCCGGCGCGGGCCTGGATGGTGAGGCGGCCATAGGGCGAATCGGCGGCGAAGACCAGATCGGACCATTGCCAGCGGAGAGTAGCGCGGTGCAGGGCGCGTCCGAGGGGTACGGCGGCGAGCAAGAGGATGAGGAGCAGTAGAGCATATATGCGCGAGCGATTGGGAGACAAGAAGAGAAACAGAGCGACGCTCAGGTTGACGGCGGCGACGAGGAGGGCGGTTTGAAATGGATCGAGCCAGCGGATGAGGGCGAAGCTGAAAAGCGCTCCGCCGAAGACCGCGCCGATGCTCTCCCAGACGTAAGCCCGACCGGCGGGCCCGCCCCGTTCGGCCATCAGCCGCGCTCCCAGCGTGAACAGGAAACCTCCCAGCAGGCACAGCGGGGCCAGAAGCAGCACTGTCGCTGCCGCCATCGGGCCGAGCCCGACGAAGGCCCCTGGAGTGATGCCCAGCAGAATCCGCGCCCCCCGCACCCCGGCCATTTGCGCCGGAAGCAAAACTGCGGCGAGCGCCAGGCCCGCGGCGAAGATTCTACGCCCCCCCTCTGTTACCCCCTCGTGCGGGAGGGAGGAATGGAGAGGAATGCGGCCCAGCCCCCAGGAGCCAAGCGCCACCCAGGCCAGCCAGGCTGTCAGCACCAGCCCGAAGAGCAGCTCGTTGCCGTAGAAAGTGGCGACCAACTCGCGCATCAACAAGACCTGCGCGATGGTCGAGGTGAAGCCGACTGCGGCGAGGGCGATTCTCATCGCTGCCTCCGATTATAGGCCGTCCTCCCCAAAAACCACCGCCGTGAAAGAAAAAATCGTCGCTCCCTCCTGCCAGCAGTCCACCGGAAGGCCCGCCTTCTGGCACAAGTTGTCCAGATAGTCCTCCCGATCCCAGCCCTGTTCCACCGGCACCTGCGGGAGGAGAAGCCCCTGTCGCCCACCCTTGATGATGATCAGGCCGTGGGTGCCCACCTCGATCTCTTCCACATCTGTCAGCGCGTGGAAGGGGGAGAGGATGGAGATCTCAATGGCGACGTCTGAAAGCTCGTCCGCCTCAAGGGCCGGGAAGCGGGGATCCTCAGTGGCCGCCGAGATGGCCGTTCGCTGCACCGCCTGGTAGAGCGGCAGATCGGCCCGCGTGCGCCCGATGCAGCCGCGAAGCTGACCTTCCTGCTTCAGGGTCACGAAGACGCCCGCACGGCGGGTCAAGGTGGGGTCGTCGGTCTCATAGTCGGGCGCGGCGCCTTTCCCCAGGTAACCCGCGATGGTCCGACGGGTCAGGCTCAAAAGCTCCCGGCGCTGCGCGTCGCTCAGATCGGGCGGCTCGTAGCGCCAGAACATCACCGCCCCGTAGCCCACCACGCGCTCACGGTTGCCCTGCGCTGCATCGCCGGAGTTGGCGTATTGCAGGATGGTGGTCGTGTCAGCGCCCAGCCCTTGTGCGACTTTCATCGTCGTGAGGATCGCCCCTTGACCGCAGGCGCAGGTGGCCAGGTTCGGTGTCTCACTTGCCATCGAAGCGGCGATTGTGGCCCGCACCCGCGCCGTGTCGCCGCTCCTGATGGCGCTCAGCGTCGCTCCATCGACGGCCCGCGCGTCATCGTATGCGGGATAGTGGGAGAGGTCGGAGGAGGCGATCACCACCGCTTTCCTGTCCGCGAGCGCCGCGAGCAGCGCGTCGGCCAGCGCCTCCACTGTCTCCTCGCTGTCGTCGCTCATCAGCACCGGCACGATGTGGCAGTCGGGGCAGACTCGCTGGAGAAAGGGCAGTTCGATCTCGATGGGGTGCTCGCCCTCGTGGGCAGCGGGGTCGAACGCGATGCGAGAGTCGGCCTCCACCAGCGCCTGGGCTACATCCGCCTCCACGGGCACGAGGCCGAGCGGCGTCTCGAAGCTGCCCTCGGCCCAGACGGAGACTGGATCGGAGAGCGGGGCCTGGTGATCGGAGGCGATGATGACGGCGACTTCATACTCCCCCTGTCTCAGTTGGGCGAAGCCCGTCGCCGCCACCGGCCCAGAGTAGGCATAACCGGCGTGGGGGACGATGAGGCCAATGGGCGCTCCGGCAAGCGGCTCGACCGGGGCCAACATTTCGTCGATGAGGTGCGAAAGCTGGTCTGGATCGTCGGGGTACCAGGAACCGGCGACGGCGGCGCGGCGGATGGCTCCGGCGGCGGGCGCAGTGGGCGACGCGGTCTGAAGGTCGGCCACGGTTGCGGGAGGAGGGGACGCTGTCGGCGAAGTGATCGGCGCGGAGCAGGCGGTGTGCAGCGCGGCTACCAGCGCCATTGCAAATAGCAGCAGCGGTCTCAGGTTGAAAGTTTCAAGTTTCACGTT
>CAZDYW010000302.1:1503-3918 GCA_964509655.1 uncultured Anaerolineales bacterium | reverse complement strand
GTGGTCGCCCGTTCATCAAATGTAAAAGTTATTCCCTCACGGATCCTAAGGAGCGCTCACTTGCCAATCTGTTTATAGACCTGACAGGTTTATAGAAGCATTGTTCAGACCGAAATCGACTTGGACAATTGACAAATTGACCCTGAAAAGGAAGCTTTGCAAAACCTGTCAGGTCTTGATGAGTATTCTTGTAATTTTCAAACAGGCTCTGAATCTCCCAGCGCCGTCTGTTCACGGCGGCGCTGGGAATGGCGCTCACAACTGGTACTATCAGTCTTTGCTCACAAGGGGTAAGTAAACAGCGTGTTTCATCCAAGGCGAATAGTTCTGTCCAACGAGCGGCAAGTAGACACTATACACCGGTGGCGTGAAGAGCAGCCCCTTGTTGGCGCTCATACTCACGTTCCCGGCCTTGTCCACCACCTGCACGAAGTAGATCAGCGCTCCGCCGTCGAGGGGGTACGTCCCCTCCCAGTACCCGCTCTCGCTGCTGTAGGTCAGGTCGGTGCTCTGCCACTGATCGCCGTCCGTGCTGTAGGTCACTACTACCCGCCTCACGCCGGTATCGTCCTGAGCCAGCACCTGGAATTGAGCGATGCCCTCTTCGATCTCGCTCTTCGTCTCCCAGATGGAGGGGGCCGTGAAGTCATCCTCCCCCTCGGCCGCGTAGTAGACCTCGAACTCCGTCTGCTCGAACAGCTTCTCCGTGCCGCTCTCCTCGTCGCCGCTGTACTGGGCCGGTATCACCACCAGCCTCGGCGGATCGCTCAGATAGTTCACGGCGAAGGTCTTCACCGGATACCAGCCATCGTAGTCGAAGGCCGGCTCGCTCAGCGCCGTGTCGGTCACCGGGCGGGAGATGAGGGGATTGAAATCATCTATGCTCCGAGTGTGCCCTCCGAGGAACAGCGCGTCGTGCGGCTCCATCCCGCTGAAGGTCGGCAGCTCCACGCTGATGCGCGGTTGCACCGGCCGGCCGGGGCTGGCCTGTGTCCCGTTCTCCGTCTCATAGTAGTTCCCCACCGTGGCGCCCTCGAACGTGGCAGTCACCAGCTCGAAGCTGGGCGTGACGGTGATCGGCTTCGCGATCAGCCCCACCGCCTGCGTGTTGGCCGGGCCTTGCTGGCTTGCCATCGCCGCCAGTGAAGTGGGGGCCGTTTCCTGCTGGACGTTGGCGGCTACGTTGAGGCGGTACATCGGCAGCCCGTAGAGCGTGGCCTCGATGAGGGCCTTCTCGTCGTAGGTGCCGAAGCCACCGCCGGGCGTGCCGCCCAGGTAGCGCTGCTTGGCCTGCTGTAACGCTTCTCCCACCGAGACGCCCGGCTCATCGGTCAGCTCCTGGGCGAAGACGTGCATCACCCGCTCGGTGAAAGCGATGGAGTCGTCCATCCCGTAGCCGAAGCCGGTGTTGCCCAGCCACCAGCCGCCGCGCTGCGCCATCGCTTGCGCGAAGTCGAGTTCGCGGCTCGCCGGGGCGTGATCATCGTGGACGCTGTAGCCGCCGTGGCAGCCCATCGAGAAGTTCAGCGTGCCGCTGAGAGTTGCGGTGGCGTTCAGCACGTCGCCAGCGGTGAGTGTAGCGCTGCCGGAGGCGGGGATGGCGTTCTGGTGGTCGAAGTGGGCGTTGATGGAGGCCAGGTCCTGCCGCGTGTCCAGCCAGTGCGCTTGCAGATCGGCTCTGTCCCACTCGTCGTTGATCAGGGTCGATAGCGTCAAGCCGGCCTCGCCCAGCGTCTCGCTGATGGCCTCGGCGCTGTCGATCAGGAAATCGTAGCCGCTTGAGAGCGCCGTCTCCGGGGCCAGCAGGCCGCCGCGTTCCAGGAAAGTGTCGATGATGGCCATCATCTCCGCTGGCGTCTCCACCAGCCGCCCGATGGAGAGATCCGGCACGTAGAGCTCGCGACCGCGCCAGAGCAGCGACGTGCGGTCGGCGTAGAAGTCGTCGCTCAGGATGTAGCCTTGCTCCAGGGCGGCGCGGGTGGGGTTATCGTACTGCAACCCTGACCAGGGCGCGTAGGCCGCCTCGTTGGCGATCTCGGCGTCGTCCGGCACGCGGCGGAAGGGCATCATCAGGTCGTCGCCGACGATGACGATGTGCTCGATGGAGGGATAGGCCTCCAGATACTCCGTGGCCGCGTTCTTGACCGCTTGCGCCACCTGGTTGGCCGCCTCTGGATCGCAGGCGAAGCCCGCGTCCCAGCCGGCGTAGGTCTCGCTGACCGTCTCGCTGTTCTCCACCGGCACGATCAGCCCGTTGACGTTGGGCTCGTCGGCCAGCTCCTCCAGCTTGCTCACCAGCGCCGCCGTCTCGGTGACGCCGTAGGCCGCGTCCAACCGCTGCTTGTTCAGCAGGAACAGGCTCGCTGGCGCGCCGCCGACGTTGGTGCCGGTGTAGACGTCCATAGCCGGGCCTGG
>CAZDYW010000302.1:0-1403 GCA_964509655.1 uncultured Anaerolineales bacterium | reverse complement strand
TCCCCCATATCCTCGGCCCCGGCGGTGGGAGTGATGGCGGGGTGGAAGAGCACCATGTCGTAGTCGGCCGGCAACTGGCTGAGGGTGACGGTGAGCATCACCGGCTCGCTGATCGTCACCTTGTACCAGTCCAGGTCCAGCCCGTGGTAGATGGTGGAGGTGTAGACCGGCCCGGCCACGAGGGGAGTGGCGTCGTCCGGGATGTCGTTCGGCTCGTGGGGATGGGCGCGGTCAGCGGTGGTGACCAGGATGGCGTTGGCCGACTCTGTCGTATCACCCTGCGAGTTCACCGTGACGTTCGCCCGGTCGGTGGTCTCAGGCTCCGCGTCGGACGGGACCTCTACCGCCACTACGAAGTCAGCGCCGGAGTCAGCCGCCAGCGGCCCGACCGTCGCCGGAGCGGTGCTCGTCCATACGCTGCTGACGGTGACGCTGAAGGTGTCGGCGGTGTTGCCCGTGTTGGTCACGCGCAGCGTGTAGGTGACCGTTTCTCCCGCGAGGCCCACGTCGGCGGCGGTGGCGGGCGAGAGCAGCAGTCCGTAGACCGGCCCGGCCCGCGTGACCAGCACGCCGCCGGCCGACCTGGTGGTGTCGCCCTGCGAGGTTACCGTTACTTCCACCGTGTCCTTGGCGTCCTTGCTCGCGCCTGAGGGGATCATCACACTCACCTCGGCGCTGCCACTCTCGCCGGGGGCCAGCGTCCCGACCGTCGCCGGGGTCGAGCTGGTCGACCAGGCGTAGCCCGCGACTCCCACTCCGAAGCTGTCGGCGATGTTGCCCGTGTTGGTCACGCGCAGCGTGTAGATCACCGTGGTGCCCGGATCGCCCGCTTTTGAGGTCGCGTCGAAGGCGATCTGTAGATCATAGACCGTGTTGGCCGTGGTGGTCAGCGTGGCGCTGGCTGTTTGGGTCATACTGCCGCGCGAGGTCACTGTGATGCTCGCCACATCAGTGGCCCCGCTGAGTGCGTCGACCGGCACGTTGACTATCACGCCCAGCTTGGCGCTCTCCCCAGCCGCCAGCGGCCCGATGCTCCTCGGCGCGGAGGTGGTCCAGCGGTTGCTCTTGGTCACGTCGAAGATGTCTGTCGTGTGGCCGGTGTTGGTCACCCAGAACGTGTAGGCCACCGCCTTCCCCGGATCGCCCGCTCGCGCCGCTGTGGTCGGCTCCAGCTCCAGGCCGTAGACACCCGCGATCTCCCATTCAGCGAAGCGCGGCTCCCCCCAGCCTGGATATTTGGGCGTGACATACGGCTTGATCAAGGCGGTCTTGTTGTAGAATAAGATCGGGACCACCGCTGTTTCATCCTCCACCAGGATCCGATCCGCCTCCTGGAAGTAGGCCGTGCGCGAGAGTTGGTTCGTCTCCGTCAGCGCCATACCTATCAACTGGCGGTAGCGCTC
>CAZDYW010000301.1:0-3943 GCA_964509655.1 uncultured Anaerolineales bacterium | reverse complement strand
AAAGTCGTCATCCTTCGACAGGCTCAGGATGACTATCGTAGGGTCAACTATTGCTGAAGCCTTGTTGTAGTGGTAAGGCACAATCTCAATCTCAAGAGAGGAGGAAAAATGAGCGAGTTCTATTTCACTCAACTGGAAGAGGACGAAAAAATGGTCTTTGGACCGGTCACATCCAGAAAAAGCAGTTCGACCAGCTTCAGCGCAGGTGGGCAACAAGTGGGAGGCACAACCCGCGCCAGCGAGCGAAAGGTCGGGATTACGGACCGGCGCATCATCTCAGAAAAATCCGGGTCGCCTGCGGCCACTCGCATCATTCCCAACGATGAGGTCAAAGTGGTTTTCATCAGGCGAGAGAAATTCGCCGGTCAACCGCGCCTGGCAATCGACAGCGTGCAGACCAGCTCCGGCCAAACCGTCAATCTGGATCTGAAGAGACTTGACGTCCAGGCGGAGGACAAAATCGAGCAGGCTTTCCCGCACGCCACGGTGCGGGAAAAGAAAGGATGTCTGGGCTTTTTGAGATAAGGGGAAGTTCTATGACTCGATCATCCACACCGGAAACATCTCAGCTTGGCGCGTTACAGGCCGAGTACAAGTCCAACCGGCTGACGGCCAGGATTCTCATGGGGACAGGCATCGTTTCTGTGCTGATCAGCTTGATTTCCCTCTTTGTCGCAATCAACAGGGCTCGATCCCAGAGCACTGTCTTGAGTGACAGCTTCCGAAGGGACACCATCGTCATCAACGCCTCGCTGGGCCTGTTTATGCTACTGCTGGCCGTCTTTTTCTTCGTCTACCATCGTTACCACACCAGCCTGCGGGTGGCTGTGTACACCGATGGCTTCATCTTCAGCGACTGGCGCAGGAGCCTGGCTTGCCGCTGGGACGAGGCGGTGGAAGTGTATGAGTCCATCACCCGCGTCTATCATCGCACCACGGACACGCTCAGACCGGGCCCCCGGCGCTGGGAGTATGTCGTCTACCGCGCCGACGGTCAGCGGATCAAGATCGCTGGCCTGGAGGGCATCGTCCAGTTGGGGCAGACCCTCAAGACCGAAATATTGAAGCGCGTGCTGCACAGGGCGGTCGAGACCTACCGGGCCGGCGGAACGGTCTGGTTTGGCCCGAAGCTTAACCTTAGCCAGCGGGGCATCGGCGCTGGGGGGGAGACGTTGCCCTGGCGCGAAGTGGCGGAAGTCGAGGTCAGCGAGCGAGATAATGCTGTGACTGTCAAACAGAAGGGCAAACGCAAGGGTTGGAAACACGTCGTCGGTTCTCGAGTCGCCAACGCCTGGGTGCTCAAAGTGATGGTAGATAGAATCCATGAGTTGAACCGCTCAAGCGAGCCGGTGGCCCATCAAGCATCACTTCACTTCCCGCCCGATATTCCGGCGAGAAGCTTCAGGGAACCGAGAAACAGGCGCATAAAGGCCATCGCCGCCGCAGCTATCCTGACGTTCGGTCTCATTTTCGGTGGCTACATAGCGTTGCGGCAAGTGATTGGAGATCGCACGCGATCCAAGGCCCGGTACGAAACGAAGCATGCCTTGGAGGGCGTCTGCGTGGGCGATGGCGCCAGTGTGCCGGAGGCCGCCGCTTACGCCCAGACTTCCGGCCTACATCCCGTGATGTACGTCGAAAAGAGCGGATTGGGCAACTGGCTTTCCAGTTATAATTATCACCCGCCGGCCGGGTGGCTCTCTGAGGAACCGGTCGACACGGAGTTGGTCGCCTGTCTGGAGGAAGAACAGGTGGAGATCGAGCGCTGTCCCTATACCCTGCAAAACGGTGACTCAGCCGTCCTCGTTCGCTTGCAATGGCGGACGGTGGTCACCCTGCGTGAGGCTCGAACCGGGAAGGTGGTAGCAGCAAGTGAAACTATCGCTGGCGAACCTCCAAGGGCGTGCCAAGAATCGGAGCAATTCACAGAGGGCGACCTGACCGAGTTCATATCCGGAGAGAGGCCGGAAGGAGGTGTTGAGGCCTGGCTGGAACCGTATGTGGAAATACCTTAATTTGTTATTTTCATGACCACCCGCTCGGAGTAGGTCACAAGCTCAGTTTGGGTGGGCCGAGTAAGGGATTCAGAAAGAAATAATTTACCCATCTTGCTCGCTCTGGATCGCCAGATCCAGAGCTGCTCTCGCTGGATTTGGCAATCCAGCGGGAGCGACGCAGGTAGACTATTTATTTCCATGTCCCTGGATAGAGGAGGGAGAATGATTGAACTCAAATGCAAGAATTGTGGTGGAAAGTTGTCGGTCAAGGACGATCTGGTTTTTAGGGGGGATAGCGCGGTCATCGTCCGGCGCGGCTCATCGCTGCGATGTGAGCACTGCGGCGCCGAGTACTCGCAGGGCGATGAGCTTAACCTTGCCGGGGCCAAGATTCAGGTCCAGCAGAATATCGGCAAAGTCGAGGGAGGGGTAGTGATTGGAATCAAACTCTAGCACGACGCTTCCAGAGGTCGCACCATCCTGCGGCGATGGACGGTAAACCCAACACGAGCTTTTTGGCCTGAAAAGTGGAGACAAGTCAAGTAAAGGAGGACGGTAATCATGAAGAGCAAGAGACATCTATGGATCATCGCATTTCTAGCGCTGGTAGGTGTGATGCTGGTCGCTTGCGGAGGAGGCGGGGAGCCGCCCACTCCGACGCAGGTGCCGCCGACACCGACACCGGCAGCCACGCCGACGCCTGCCCCCACGCCTACCCCCTCGGCCGGGGACCATGTGGAGATGGGGATGGAGTATTATGAGCAAGGCGAGCTGGAGAAAGCCATCGCCGAGTTCGAGATAGCGATTGAGCTCGATCCCGAGGATGCCGAGGCCCATCGCAACTTGGGCACCGCCTACGGGGAACAAAACAAGTGGGAGGAAGCTACCGTTGCCTACGAGAAGGCCATCGAACTGGCTCCTGATTTCGGCGAGGCTTATGGTGACCTGGCAGCCGCCTACTTCAACTTGGGGAAACCCGCTGAGGCAGTCACCGCCGGTGAGAAGGGGATTGAACTGAACCCTGAGTATGCAATGTCGTACAATAACCTGGCCGTCGTCTACGGCTCGCAGGGTAATCTCGACCAGGCCATCAATCTGCTCACACAGGCGATAGAGGTCGACCCCGACTGCGCCAATGCGCATTACAACCTGGGCTACGCCTACGAGGGCCTGGGCCAGCCCCAGGATGCCGTCGCAGAGTATCAAGAGGCGATCAGGGCCGACCCTGATTACGCCGACGCATATGAGAACATGGGCAGCGTCTACGCTCAACAGGGCCAGCTCGACGAGGCCATCAGTTGGTGGCAGAAGACCCTCGAAATTGAACCGGAGCGTGCCAGCACCTACCAGAGCTTGGGAATGGCCTACGCTCAGCAGGGCAAGAATGATGAGGCCATCGCCGCCTTTGCAACCTATCTGGAGCTCACGCCCCCAGATGACCCCGGCCGGCCGCAGGTAGAAGGCTGGATCGCTGAACTTCGGGGATCGGAGGCGGGGGGAGCAGCTGAACATCGCAACGTCCAGGGTGGCTACAGTATGCTCTACCCCGAGGGCTGGTACGTCACCGGGCGTGATACCGAGACCTCCCTGGCTCCGAGCAAGGAGGACTACGAGGCTTCCACGTTGCAGTCGCCCTTGATCACATTTATCACTTGGCCCCTGGCCGAAGCGACCAGGAACTTCGCCCTGGAGGATGACTCCGCCCCGGAGGAGTACCTGCTGGTGATGGCCGAGCGACTTGGGTCGGAGACGGGCGAGGTGGAAAGCGCGGAGATCGCTGGCTACCCGGCCGCCTTCGCCGCCACCTCCGGCACCTTGGAGGGGGCATCTTATGGGGGCGACTTGATCATCATCCTGGCGGGGGATAGGCTCTTCCTCGCGGAAGCCCTGGCTCCCTCCGATCAGTGGGATCAATTCCGGCCCACCTTCGTGGAGATAATCAACAG
>CAZDYW010000300.1:0-3945 GCA_964509655.1 uncultured Anaerolineales bacterium | reverse complement strand
TCCATTCTAGTCGGTGTGGATGCTCGTAGACTTCGGAGGTCCCTAACGATTTTGAAGGAGAATACACATGCTATTTGAACGCATCGAATCAGAGGGCTTGGCCCATTATTCCTATCTCATCGGCGATGGTAAAGAGGCCGTCGTCATCGACCCCCGGCGAGACTGCGGCGTCTACGTGGAAAAAGCATCGAAGGCGGGGTTTCGGATCAAGTACATCCTGGAAACGCATCGCAATGAGGACTATGTGATCGGTTCGGTGGAGCTGGCGGCGCGCACCGATGCCGAGATATGGCACGCTGACTCTCAGATGGACTATCAATACGGTCAGCCGGTTGAGGATGGTCAGACGTGGAGAGTTGGTCGGCTCAAGGTCGAGGCGATCCACACGCCGGGCCATACCCCCGGATCGATGAGTTACTTGATCTATGATCACGAAGGGGCTCCGTGGATGGTCTTCACTGGCGATGCGCTCTTCGCTGGCGACGTGGGGCGCGTCGATCTGCTGGGGATGGATCGGGCCGAGGAGTTGGCGGAGATGTTGTACGATTCGATCTTCAACAAGCTGCTGCCGCTGGGCGACGAGGTGCTCGTATGTCCAGGGCATGGAGCCGGCTCCGTCTGTGGGGGCAATATTTCCGAGAGGGTGTGGACGACCATCGGGCTGGAGCGGCGGCTCAATCCCAAGCTTCAGTACACGGATCGTGAGCAGTTCGTGGCCAACGTGGCCCAGAAGCTGGAGCGCCCGCCCTACTTCCGCCGTATGGAGCCTTGGAACCTGGAGGGCGCTCCAATCCTTGGCTCGCTGCCGGTGCCGACGCCGCTGACGCCGACCGCTTTCGCCGAGGCAGCTGAAGAGGCGGTAGTGCTCGACACGCGGATGGAGCTTGGCTTCAGCGCGGCTCACGTGCCGGATGCGCTTTCGATTTGGCAAGGTGGTCTGGCAAGCTTCGTTGGATGGTTTCTATCCTATGATAAGCCGATCCTGCTGGTGAACGAGGATGCTGACCCGTCACCCATCGTCCGGCATCTGGTCCGGATTGGCTATGACGATCTGGTCGGTTCCTTGTCGGGCGGGCTGTTGTCGTGGCATATGGCTGGACGGAAGAGCGCATCCATCGATACGGTCACTGTGCAGGATCTGTGCCATCATCTCGATGTGGAGGGAGATGCTTGGATTCTGGACTTGCGCAGCGACGAGGAGCTGGAGAGCCACGGCGAAATAGCGGGTGCACATCAGATCCATATCACGCAATTGCCGGACCGTCTCGACGAGGTTCCCCAGGATGAGACGGTCTACATCTTCTGTGGCAGCGGCCTGCGCTCGATGATCGGGGCCAGCTTGCTGCGTCGTCGCGGCTGGGACAAGGTTACCGTCGTCCTGGGCGGATTGGCCGGCTGGCACTCGACCACCTGCCCGCTTGAGACGTAGTCTAAGCGATGAGCTTTTTTGGTTGCGCTTATGGAGGATACAATGGCTAATCGCGCATATCTATATACTCATCATCCTGATGATGAACCCGAGTATCGCGATTCTGCTGAATGGAATTATGATGTTCCCCTTGTCCATTTTCTCTTGGTTGGAGCTAATCCAAATGCTTGTTCATCCGTAATCTGGCAAGTGGACGAGAAAATTGCGATTAGGGGGGATGCATCGCAGAGTCGCGCTTTGGTTCTTAGCTTCTTGGAATGGCTGGAGCCTCAACTGCCTGAAGACTTTGGTGAGGCCGCTAAGAGAGCAAGGGCTTTTTTGACTCGCTCAGATCGTCAAGGGCGTCACTACCATCTTGAGTTGGGCGAGATCTACGAGGGGATGGGGTTAGCCCTTGACGAAATGAGGCGAGAAACCCTTGCGAACGTAGCTTTGGCCCAAGATCTCTTTGAAGAAGTGAAACGGCTCTTGAAATCTGCTGGCGCCACACTAGATGATGCCGTTCACCCAGAACTCAAGGGGCTCCAGAGGGAATGGGGGAGAGGACTGGGCTTGTGCTTTTCAGACGCTATCTACTACCACCTCGGGTAGCTGATCCGAAGAGGTGAGATTGTCCTGTACGGGCGGGACTCAGTGCCCGCCCGTTACCTTCCCAGTTTGTGCAGGATCAGATTATCCAGCGGTCGCTTGGGGACGTGGTGTACCCCATCCTCGTCCCGGTAGTACTTGATATCACCTTCAGGGCCTACTTCTTCAAGTCTTACTTCTTCTTTTGGCTTACCCAGTGCCAGTACAAGCAGTATCTCATACCGCTCCGGGATTTTGAGCACTTTCTGGAGGCTGTCTCGGTCGAGAGCCCCGAGTATGCAACCGCCCAAGTCGCGCTCCGTTGCGCCCAGCATCATCGACTGCGCGGCAATGCCGTGGTCACAGCCGAAAGACTTACGGATGTCCGTGTCGCCTAGAATGATGATGTAGGCCGAGGGACGCTCTCCCTCGGCTGGCCCTGTCCAATCCTGGAGGTAGCCAGCCCAGCGCGTGTGCGGGAAGATGCTGGCGTTTACCCCTGGATCGCAACTCAGTACATACTTGAGTGGCTGCAAGTTCGCCCCGGAAGCTGAGAGCCGCGCCAGGTTCACTAGGGCGCGTAGGGTTTCCATGGTGATTGGCACGTCTTGATGAAATCGACGATAGCTGCGATTATTGCGGATCAGGTCTTCAAGCATTGTTTCCTCCCGGTATGACATCTTACCATTATCTCGACCGATCAAGACCTTGTACAAAGAGCAAGAATTGGACCACGGATTTCACGGGTAGGGAGAGAAAAATCTGTGCAATCCGTAGTAACTTTTGGTTTCGTCTCTGTCTGGGTTAGGGAAGCTGGCATACATACTCTCGGCCCTCGCCGAGCACCTCGTGGACGAGTGGCATCCATTCGCTGATTATGATATTCTGTGGGCATTGCTCCTCGCATTCACGGCACTGGATGCAAGCGCTGGCCCGGTTCTCTTCATCTACGAAGTTGTTGTAGGTATGACGCGCCTGCTCCGGTTTGTCGTACATCACCCCTTGATTGTAAACCTCGAAGTTACGGGGAATGTCGACCTCATTGGGGCACGGCATACAGTAGCCGCATTTGGTGCACGGAATGGGGCAAAGTTCCTCGTACTTATCGCGCACACGATCAATGATTGCCAGATCTTCGTTCGTTAGCTTGTCAATGGCGGACGCATCGGCGCTGGCGACGTTCTCTTTCACATGCTCCATGGCACTCATACCGCTGAGCACGACCGATACCTCTGGTTGATTCCAGAGCCATTGTAGCGCCCAATCGGCGGGGGAGCGCTGCTGGGGTGTGGCGTTCCACAGCGCCTTGATCGGCTCCGGGGGATTCACCAGTTTGCCGCCGAGTAGCGGTTCCATAATCACCACGGCTATGCCCTTTGACGATGCGTACTTCAGCCCTTTCAGGCCAGCCTGTGTTTCTATGTCCATATAGTTGTACTGAATCTGGCAAAACGTCCAGTCGTAGGCATCGACGATTTCCTGGAAGACCTCATATTCGTCGTGAAAAGAAAACCCCAGATGTCCGATACGCCCGTTGGCGATAGCGCCCTCGGCCCATTCGAGCACATCCAGATCGCACAGCTTGTGCCACCATTTCTCCCGCAGCGCGTGCAACAAGTAGAAGTCGATATGGTCAGTGCGTAGCCTTTCCAATTGCTCGTTGAGGTAGAGATCGAAGTCCTCGCTCTTCTCAATCTTCCACGAGGGTAGCTTTGTCGCCAATCTCACTTTTTCCCGATAGCCATCCTTGAGCACCCGCCCGACGAAAGGCTCACTTTTTCCGCCATGGTAAGGATAGGCCGTGTCGACATAGTTCACGCCGTGGTCGATGGCGTAGCGGAGCATCCTCGTTGCTTCTTCCTCATCAATCTGCTCCTGTCCATTCTGCGTTGGAAACCGCATACATCCGAAGCCCAACGCTGAGACTTTCCAGTCAAGTGGCCCAAATT
>CAZDYW010000299.1:0-3949 GCA_964509655.1 uncultured Anaerolineales bacterium | reverse complement strand
TCGAACGGCTTCACGCCGCCCAGCGATTCCACTGCATGGCGCACGGTATCCGGGTCGGGATCGCGCAGGGCGTCCGGTGGCGCGGGCCGCTCGCCCGTGGCGATGGTCACGAGGCCTTCGCGGCATGGAATCGCTATATCGACCACATATTCGACGCTACCTTCGCGCAGCAGAAACTCGCGCTCCGGGTGGAGGTTCTCTTCCTTGAGCGTGACGTACAGCCCGTCGGCGCCGGAGGCGTACAGATCGTTGATCTCCTCGGCGGCGACGAAACGGTCCCAGGTCGATTCGATGAAGGTCACGCGCCGCCAGCGCAGGCTGGGTATGGGATGCTCCAGTTTCTGCAGCGGCCCGATTTGGAGTTTATAATAGGGTTCGTCAGCTCGCGGGTGGGATTCATCGGGGAAGAGATCACGGCGGCGGACCAGTTCATGTCCCCGTACCGGTGCGTACCAGTGGATGGCCCATTTTTCATCGGCGAAAGCTTTGGTGAAATAGAAGGCCAACACGACAGTTTCGGTGGTACACGCGGGAGCATGTTTCCGAGGGATACGATACCAGCCCTCTTCACGCGCGATCTCGAAGTCGCGCCGATTGTTCATAATGGCGACGAGGACACGATCACTGGGATAGAACATACCGCCTTCCTCCTGCTTGCAGCTATGTAGTACTTGACATCAAGTATAATATGCTCTCTCTCAAGTGACAAGTGAACCAAAAGAAAAACAGGCCCCCTATTCGCTTTCCCTGACGAAAAATATGCGCTATAATTAAGCCACAGGTTATTCTAGCTATAAAACCCCGGTGTGATTAACATGAAAAACATTTCTTCAAATGAAACAGATCCCCGTCAAGATAACGTAAAGGCCCTTCGCGAGGGGCTGGAGAGCCTCACCCAACTCATAGGACGACACAGGCGGCTCGACGCCAGAGCCGAAGAAGAGTTTTCCCAGCACCTGACTTCCATCCAAAGTGCGTTGGATCAACTCGAACAGCGGATGAAGGAACTCGCACGTGAGCAAGATGAGTGGGCCGCTCTGTATGGCGTATGCCGGGCGGTCGGCTCCTCTCTCGATCTGACTGAGGTGCTGAACGAGGTGATGGACCAGATTATCCAGCTCACCGGCGCCGAGCGCTCCTTCCTGATGCTTGTGGAGCCCGAATCGGGGGAGCTGGAGTTCCGCGCGGCCCGCAACATGGATCGCGAGACCATCGCTTCCTCCTCGTTCGAGATCAGCCGCAGCATCGTCAACCAGGTGGCGACCAGCGGACAACCGGTGGTCACCACCAATGCCCAGATGGACCCGCGCTTCAAGGCCCAGGAGAGCGTCATCGGCTACAATCTGCGCTCCATCCTGTGCGTGCCGCTGCGGGTGCGTGGGCGGGTTACCGGCGTGGTCTATGCCGACAACCGCGCCCTCACGGGCCTTTTCTCTGACCGCGACCGTGACTTACTGGATGCCTTCGCCGGACAGGCGGCGGTGGCCATTGAGAATGCGCTCCTGTTCGAGAGCGTCGCCAACGCCAAGACCTTGATGGACAACGTCTTCGCCTCCATCACCAGCGGCGTCATCACCACCGACGTCCAGGATCAGATCACGCTTTTCAACCGCGCCGCCGAGCGCATATTGAAGGTGCCATCCACAAAGGTCAATGGCGCCCGCTTCGAAGCCGCGCTGCCGGAGCTGGCGAAGGAACTGAGAGCGGTGGTGGAGCAAGTGAAAAGAGCGGGTCGGCCGGTGGTCGATTACGAGCGCGAGATGTCACTCCCCGAACGGGAGCAGGTTAATTTGCGCACCAGCCTATCCCCACTCAAGGATGCTGGCGAGACGACGCAGGGCCTTGCCATCGTGATGGATGACCTCACGGAGCAGCGCCGGCTGGAGGCCAGCTACCAGATGTTCCAACGCTACCTCTCGCCGGCCGTCATCGAGCGGCTTCCTGACGACCCTTACGAGTTGAAGTTGGGTGGGCAAAGGCAAGAGATCACCAGTCTCTTCGCCGACATCCGGGGTTTCACGGATTTCAGCCGCAGGCACGATCCAGAGACGCTGGTCGAGGTGCTCAATCAGTATCTGGCCGTCGGCGCCGAAGCGGTGCTGGCCGAGGAGGGCACGCTGGACAAGATTCTGGGTGATTGTGTGGTCGCCATCTTCAACGCGCCCCTGCGCCAGCCCGATCACGTGTTGCGAGCCGCAAGGGCCGCGCTGAAGCTCCAGCATGGCCTCGCGCAGCTCCACGAACGGATGCCGCCCTCCGATCACCTCAACTACGGGGTGGGGATCAGCGTCGGCGACGCAGTGGTGGGCAACATCGGCACGGAGCAGCAGATGAACTACACCGCCATCGGCTCCAGCGTCAACTTGGCCTCCCGTCTGGAGGGGATCGCCGAGCCGGGCCAAATTCTGCTCTCGGAGGCGGCCCATCGGCGCTTGAAGGATAAGGTCGAAGCTCGCCCACTTCCACCCGTCCACGTCCAAGGCTTCGAGGAGCCCATCACGGCCTATGAGCTGCTAGGGCTGAAGTGAAGCTGCTGGCATTCATCCACGCATCGGTCACTCTCTGGCTGGCGCTCTATGGGCTAAACGCTTTCATTCTAGCATTCCTCTACTGGCGCCACCGCAACTCGGATTCGCCCCCCGAAGAATCCCGTAGGTCTGGGTTGCTAACCGAAAACTTACCCCTGGTTACAGTACAAGTACCGGTCTATAACGAGCGCCACGTGATTGAGCGGGTGATCGACGCCGTGACCGCGCTCGACTATCCCAGCGAGCGGCTGCAAATCCAAGTTCTGGATGATTCGAACGATGAGACGACTCGCCTGGCCCAGGCTCGTGCGGCCCATCATCGTCAGCGCGGGCTGGACATCGCCGTGCTCCGACGCCCTGAGCGACGCGGGTTCAAAGCCGGAGCGCTGGCCTGGGGCCTCAAGCGAGCGCGAGGTGAATATGTCGCCATCTTCGACGCCGATTTCCGCCCTCGGCCCGATTTTCTGCTCCAGACCATCCCCAATTTTCTGGAACGTCCCCGCTTAGGTATTGTGCAGGCCCGTTGGTCACACCTCAACGCCGATTACTCCCCGTTTACCCGCGCTCAAGCGCTGGCCTTCGACGGTCATTTCATCGTCGAGCAGACGGGGCGGAACCGCGCAGGGCTGCTGATCAGCTTCAACGGCACGGCCGGTGTTTGGAGAAAGAGCTGCATCGAGGAGGCTGGCGGTTGGCAATCCGATACTCTCTCCGAGGACCTTGATCTGAGCTACCGCGCTCAGTTGGCTGGCTGGGAGTACCTTTACTTGCCAGAGGTGGACGCGCCGGCAGAGCTGCCGCCACAGATAGCGGCCTTCAAGCGACAGCAAGCGCGTTGGGCGCAGGGCTCGGTGCAGACGATGCGCAAGCTCTCCAGCGCCGTTCTGCGCAGCGCGCGCCTGGGCTGGGGCAAGAAAATAATGGCCTTGCTCCACGTGAGCAGCTACCTGGCCCACGCTCTAATGGTGGCATTGTTGTTGGTTTCGTTGCCGCTGCTACTTTCCAGCGCCGCGCCGCTCTCGCTGGGAGGGTTGGGATTGATGAGTATGGGGCCACCGCTGGTCTACGTCATCTCTCAGCAGCGCTTATACTCGAATTGGCAGCGGCGACTGCGGGCTTTCCCCCTGCTGATGCTGGTGGGCATCGGCATCGCCTGGAGCAACACCAAGGCTATCTGGCGCGGCTTGACTCAGTGGGGCGGGAGATTCGTCCGCACGCCCAAGTTTAGGCTGGAGGAAAAGAATGATCGCTGGTCCAACAGTGGCTACCGGCTGCAGGCGGGGGGGGATGTCATCATCGAGACGGGATTGGCGCTCTATGCTCTGGTCACGGCCTTGGTGGCTTACGCCATGGGAGTCTATGGGATGATCCCTTTTCTAGCGCTTTACGCGGCGGCCTTCGGGACAGTGAGTGTAATGGGG
>CAZDYW010000298.1:2115-3962 GCA_964509655.1 uncultured Anaerolineales bacterium | reverse complement strand
GGGCGGGTACGGAGTCCCGCCCCTACGACGGGCTGCGCGAAATCCCAAAGAGCCAAATGGCCTAAAAGAGGCTGGACTACAAACCCAGCTTGAGCAGCTGCGTAGAAACCAGGCTTTTCCGAAAAGCCTGGTTTCTCTCTTTCCAACCCCCGGCATGCTGTACAATGAAAAGGATTATGGTAGAATAAACGCAGTCATAAGGTTTGGAGTCGCTACTACCGGAGGGATCGATTATGAAACGCTTTGACGCACGCATCATCTGGGGCATCCTGCTGGTTCTCGGCGGCCTCTTCTTCCTCTTCCAGAATCTGGGATTGCTTTCTATCACATTTGTTCTGTGGCCCTTTCTCTTCGGCGCCATCGGGCTGGTCTTCTTGAGTGTGTTCCTGGCCGCGCCCTCCGAAAACTGGTGGGCCGCCATTCCAGGGCTGACGCTGCTCGGTCTGACCGCGCTGATCGGCCTGGAAGAATGGGTGCCCAGGGTAGGCAGGCCGTGCGGGGCGCCGATCTTCCTGGGCAGCATCGGGCTGGCCTTCTGGATGGTCTATCTCTCCAACCGAGAGAACTGGTGGGCCGTCATCCCCGGCGGCGTGCTAGCCACGCTCGCCCTGGTCACCGGGCTCTCCTCGCTGCGTCCATTCAGAGGGATAGCGACGGGGGGAGTGTTCCTCATCGGCCTGGGGCTGACCTTCGGCTTGCTCTCGCTGCTACCGGTCCCAGAAGGGGATATGAAGTGGGCCCTCATCCCCGCCGCAGTGCTGGGGCTGATCGGTCTGTTGATCATCATCACCGCCACGGCGGTCATGACCTACATTTGGCCCCTGGCCCTGATCTTGGGTGGGCTTTATCTCTTGTATCGAATTTTCACCACGCGCGGTTGAAAAGGAGGGTGTGATGGAGAATAAAGAGGAACGAAGCGGATTCGTCGGGCCTTTGATCTTGATCGGTCTGGGCGTCATTTTCCTGCTGAACAACCTGGGAGTCATCTCCTGGAATATCTGGATGGTACTCCTGCGGCTCTGGCCGATTCTACTCGTCGCGGTGGGACTGGACCTGCTCTTCGGCCGCCGCTCTGTCCTGGGGTCATTGCTGGCTATGGTGTTGACCCTGATCGTAATCGGCGGAGCATTGTGGCTGATCAGCGCGGGGCCGGAAGTGAGCCAACGCTCGCCCGGCGAGACGATCAAGCAAAGGCTGGGCGAAGCGGAGCGAGCCGAGGTGAACATCGGCGCCAGCGTCGGCACGCTGCAAATCGAGGCGCTCCCGGAGTCCGCCTATCTGGTCGAAGGGAAGATCTGGTTGCCCCAGGGAGAAAGCATGACGCAAGATTTCACACTCACGGGCAAGAAGGCCACTTTCACGCTGGGGAACGAGAGCACGAGCGTCAACGTTGGCCCCTTCATCGGCGGGTGGAGCACCCAACGATTCTGGAAGTTGGGGCTCAATCCCGATGTTCCCTTGCAATTGGATCTGGGCCTTGGCATGGGAGAAACCGACATCGACCTGAGCGGCTTGACGGTGGACGATCTAGAAACGGATCTAGGCATCGGCGAGGCCATGATCACGCTTCCGGAAGAGGGGCATTTCCAGGCCAGGATAGAGAGCGCCATCGGGCAAACCACCATCTACATCCCGGAGGGAATGGCCGCGCGTGTTCACATCGACACCGGGATCGCCGGAAGGTCCTTGCCCCAAGAGTACCAATGCCAAGAAGACCTCTGCACCTCGCCCGGCTACGAAACGGCGGATAATCGCGTCGAGCTGGAGGTGAGTCAGGCAATCGGCCACATCGCGATTCGACAAAAGTAACCGCCCAGCCCTTGCAAATACGCCGGGTGACACACCCG
>CAZDYW010000298.1:0-2015 GCA_964509655.1 uncultured Anaerolineales bacterium | reverse complement strand
AGCCCTTGCAAATACGCCGGGTGACACACCCGATTTGAAAGACTGAGTGGACACAAGCTAAACCGCATCAAGCCAGAGGGGACTTGGAAGAAATTAACTTACCCTTTCGCTCAGGGCGACCACGGGCGACCTGTCGCCCAGGGGATCGCCCCTACGTTGCTATTGTAGGGGCAGGACTCTGTGCTTGCCCGTTGTGTATAGGTAGATTATTTATTTCCAAATCCCAAGGAGGGAAACACGATGTCAGATCAACAACCATCTGAAGAACCCCGCCGTTCCCGGCATCCGATGGATGAGAAAGCGGAGAAGGAGTACGAAAAGCGGGAGAAAGAACACGAGAAAGAGGAAAAGAGCTGGGACGAGAAATGGCGTCGCGATCCATTGGGGGCAGCTGTCTGGGCCGTCATCCTCATTTGGGCCGGGGTCGTCATGCTCGCCGAGAACTTGGGGCTCTTTGTCTCAATTGAATGGCTGAGCGCTTGGGGATTGATTCTCACCGGAGCCGGCTTGATCGTGCTCCTGGAAGTAATGGTCCGCTTGCTCGTGCCCGCTTATCGCAAACCGGTGGGGGGCTCAATCGTCTGGGGCTTCATCCTGCTGGGACTCGGCCTGGGAAATATGATCGGCATGGAGATGGTCTGGCCGCTCATTCTGATCGCCATCGGTATCGGGCTGTTGTTGCGCGGGCTTTTCCGAAACATCTGACCGGAGCAACGTCCACTTCACTCTCTACAGGCGCCCCAGATTGAGCGTCATCAGTTCATCCCAGGCATACCGCAAGGGCGTCCACCACTGATCGCGGCCAATGCACCGGAAGTAGGGCGATTTTAGCGCTGTGATCAGATCGCCGATCTTGTAGCGCGGCAGCACCGGCGTAGAGACGATCAGACTGCCCATCTCCCCCGGCCGCATCTCGTGCAGCATCTTGACACCCCGCCCTGTCTCCACCTCGAAGAAGAATAGATCATAGTTGGGCACCCAGGCGCGGGCCTCATCCCGCTGTTGCCCAAACATCCCCTCGGTAGCGCCGTATATCTCGCGGATGACGACCGGCCCATAGAGCGCCCTGAGCGCCGGTCGCAAGCGCGTGTTGATACCCCGCACACTGCCCAGCGTCATAATCTGCACCGCCCAGATGTCCTTCGGGTAGAGGCCGTGAGCCCGGCGCAAGTAACGGGCGAAGCGCAGGGCCGTCGGCGCGACGCCTCCGACAAGTGTGACATTTTCATCCTTACAGCGCTCATAGGCCAGCTCGAAACGCGCCTCCCAGTCGCGGATAGTCTTGCCCCCGCCCAGCGCGTCGATCTCCTCCTGTGCCGGCAAGGAGCGGATGGGGGTAGAGAGCGAGACGTGCCGGGTGTAAATTCCGGAACTGTAACCATACTCCAGTTCCCGCTCACCCACCTGCACCGTTCCCACCACGGAGGGGAAGTTCAGGTTCAGGTTGACCCCGGCGAAGAGATCGCGCCGCCCGGTGGCGGCGACATAATTCAGCATCGCCCGTCCAGCGCTGACGCGCATCTTCAAATCGGTCGGCGTCATGGGGATGAACTTGGGCTCTCCCTCCGTCGTGCCGCGCGTGATGGCCCAGCCGATGGGCTCCTCGTTCAGCAGCAGCTCCACTTCGCCGCTCATCACCCGCCGGATGAGGGGCTCATAATCCTCGTAAGTGGTTGGCGGGAAGGCGCGTCGATAGTCCGAGACAGACTCCACCTGGGCCGCGCCGTGCCGGGCGCCGTGCTCGGTCTGAGCGTAACCCTTCAGGAGGCGGTGCAGCGCCTCTCGCTGAGCCTTAGCGGGATTTTCCACGCTCTCGTGCCAGGGCCGCAAAAAGGCGCCGAGTTGCTCCAACATCTGGGCTTCTGTGATGGTCATTGATCATTCTCCCTCTTCGATTATGGTATAGCTTGGTGCTGAGCGAAGTTTACCACATTGCCCTTTGAAAGCAAACGGGTATAATGACTGTCCGAAGGGGAATTTACTTAACTTTTACACCAAAACAAAAACACTTTGCT
>CAZDYW010000297.1:0-3968 GCA_964509655.1 uncultured Anaerolineales bacterium | reverse complement strand
ATAGGATTTTCAAACAGGCTCTAAAAGCTAAGTGACCACAAATGAAAACTAGAGAAGCTCGAAATCTGGGTGAACGCCTCGCCGCCTTGGTCTCTGCTGAGGAGATTGAGCAGGCTTACGCGCTGCTGGCGCCGGTGCTCGCCGAGCGCACGCCATTCGCCAAGCTAGGCTTGATCGGCGAAGCTGTGGGCTTGGAGCCGATGGAGACGGTCAACGTCTTCCTGGATCGCATCGCCGCCGAGGGGGCCGAGGGCGGCTGGGTCGTGATCGGCAAGGCGCTGGGCCAGCAGCTTGACCGCGACCTGCCAGGCGCTTTCGACCGCTGCCGGCGGTACATAATCGCAGCCGATGTCTGGTACGGCGCGGACATTCTGGGCGAGCGGGTGCCCGGCCCAGCCTTGATGTCCAACTTCGAGCCGGCGCTGGAGTTGCTAGCGCCCTGGCGCGGGAACGAGAATCAGTGGGTACGGCGAGCCGTCGGCGTCGCCGTGCATTTCTGGGCCAAGCGCTCGCGCGGCGCGGCGGAACTCACTCCACGGGCGAAGGCTCTGCTGGCCTTCCTGGAGCCGATGTTCGAGGAGTGGAACATGAAGGCCGCCAAGGGCATCGGCTGGGGGCTGAAGACGCTGGGCAAGCACTATCCTGACTTGCTCGTGGAATGGTTGCCCCGGCAGCTCCCCCGCCGCCACCGCGCGGTGATGGAAAACAAAGCGCTCACTTACCTCTCGGAGGCGCAGCGCCAACGCGCCACAGAAGCGCCACGAAAAAGCAACAGAGCGTAACCGAACACTACGTTCCACGTTTTACGTTTCACGTTTCACGTCTTACGTTTTATGAAACTCCAATTCCAAGAGTATCACGCCGAGAAGATCCTCAACGTCCACAAGCACGTCGACGGCCCCTGGTTCTGGGGCAAATACACGGCCCATCCCTACATCGGTTGCCGCAGCGGCTGCGAGTTCTGCTACTCGCGGGGCAGCCGCTATCTGGGCCGGCGTGACCCTGCTACTTTCGACACCTTGATCCAGGTCAAGGTCAACGCCGTGGAGCTGCTGCGCGGCGAGCTCTTCGGCCGAGAACGTGACGTGATCGCGGCGGGCGACTGGCAGCAGCCGACGGAGGAGCGCTACCGACTCTCGCGCGGCATGTTGGAGGTGGTGCGCGATCTCGCATTCCCCCTCTTCGTCGTCGAGCGCTCGCCGCTTCTTACCCGTGACCTGGACCTGCTGGTGGAGATCAACGAGCGGGCCTGGGTGGGCGTCCTCTTCAGCATCAGCAGTCTCGACCCGACGTTGAAACGTGCCTTCGAGCCGCGCAGCCCCGGCGTCAAGCGCCGTTTGCTGGCGATGGAGAAATTAGCCCAGGCCGGTATCTCGGTCGGCGCGGCGCTGATGCCGGTCTTGCCCTTCGTGGGCGATGACGAGGCTCATCTGGAGGAAGTGATACGCGCCATCAAGGATCACGGCGGCGCCTTCGTGCTGGGCGGCGGACTGACGATGGACGGCGTGCAGGCCCGGCGAACGCTGAAGGCCTTTCGGAGAATCGATCCAGCGCTAGCGCCCCGCGTGCGCGAGCTTTACAACTGGGAAGCGGATGGCGAGCCAAATTACAGTCCCCCCAGAGCTTACAGCGCCCGCCTGGGCCTGCTGATCCGCGAGCTTTGTGAGCGCCATAGCCTGCTCGACCGTATGCCACGCTACATCCCGCCGGGGCCGCTGGCGGTCAACAAGCGCGTCGCCGAGCGGCTCTTTCTCCGCACCTACGATCTGGAGTTGGAGCAAGCGCGGGATTACCGCATCTGGGCCTACCGCAAGGCGGCCTGGACTGTGGATGAGTGCTCGGAGAGCGTGGCCGAGATCTACGAGAAGCGGGGCGAGGCTGGGCTGCGAGAACTACCGCACATCGGTAAGAGCATCGCGGGACGAATCGCCAATTGGCTGAAAGAGGAGAACGTGTATGAGGGTTAACCTGCGCGAGTTGTGGCGCCGGTGGACCGCGCCGCGCTCAACCGACGAGCAGGACAGGCGGCGCGAATATGCGACCAAGGTCATATTGGGCATTGTCACGCTCTCAACCGTCGTGGTCACCCCTGCGTTTACGGTAGCCCGCATCCTGGGGTCGAGCGAGATCACGCCCGATATGCCCGTCACGGGCTTGACGTTGGGTGTGATATTCGGCGGTAGCTGGTGGCTGGCCCACCGTGGATACTGGCGGGTGAGCAGCTTCATCTCTCCCGTTATGATGTTCCTCCTGGCCATCTACAACACTTACATCTATGGCCTGGGCGCCACTAACGTGCTGGAGTACGTCATCGCGATACTGTTGACCGTTCTGTTGCAGAGCGACAGGGTATGGTGGATCGCGCTGGCGCTCAGCCTGGTCACCGGTCTGGCTTTCGAGTGGCGGGAAGTTCAGGTCAATCCGGAGAAGGGATGGGACGATCTGATCTACTGGCTGGTCGTGCTGGGTGCTGCCTATACAATCATTGTCCTTTTGCTGCGCTTTCTCGTGAGGCAGTTCCGGCGCGCTCTTGATCGGTCTGATACTCTCACGAAGAGGCTGCGAGAGGAAATCGCCGAACGCAAACGGGCCGAGGAACGCTACCAAACACTCTTCGAGTATTCGCCCATCTCGATCTGGGTGGATGATTACTCCGATGTGAAAGTTTACCTCGATAGCCTGCGCGATTCGGGCGTGGAGGATTTTGGGGCCTACTTTGAGGCTCATCCAGAGGCGGTGCGTGATTGCGCGAAGCTGGTCAGGGTCGTCGATGTCAATCAGGCCGCTTTAGAGCTTTACGAAGCTGATAGCAAAGAGGAGATCCTGAAAGGGCTGGGCGATATTCTTGGAGAGGAGGCGTATGACGATGGCTTCCGGGAGGAGCTGGCGGCTATCGCGGAGGGTGAGAAGCGGGTTGAGGTAGAGAGCGCAGGGCGAACCTTGGCGGGTAATGAGAAGAACTTCATCGTGACCTGGCAAGTTGTGCCCGGCTGCGAGGAGAATCTCTCCCGGTGTATCGCTTCCATCAGGGACATCACCGAGCGCAAGGTTGCCGAGGAGAAGCTGAAGCTCTATTACGAACGCCTTGAGGATATGGTGGAGGAGCGCACCGCTGAATTGCAGCGGGAGATCATCGAGCGCAAGTGGGCGGAGGATGCGGCGCGTGAAAGTGAGCGGCGATTCCGCAATCTGTTTAGGAACGCCCCTCTCTGCATCTTCGAGATGGATCTCACGCAATCTGTGCCCCTCATCCTGCGGGCTAATCGACGAGTTGAACAGGTCTATGGTTGGAAGCCATCTGAGCTATCCACGCTTCCCATCGCCGAGATTGTGCCTCCCGCGGCCATAGCTGAGTTCACCCGAATTGTGGACGCTCTGGTGGAGGGAGAGGCGATCACCATGGAGTCGATCAACCAACGCCGCGATGGGACTATTTTCCCCGTTCGTATCAGCGCCGCCTCGGAGCTATCCCCTGATCTCAGTCGCGTGGTCGTCATCGTGGAGGATATCACGCTGGAGAAGGCGCGTCGCTTCGAGGAAGAGGCCATCGCCGATGAACGGCGGCGCATCGCGCATGAGATACATGATGGGCTGGCACAGAACTTGATCGCGCTGCGCTTACGTGCCCGGCAGTGGCAGAGGTTGATTGATACAGCCCCCGATCAGTTGCGCGTTGAACTGGATGAACTGCGTGAGGTGCTGAGCGAGAGCATCATCGATGTGCGACGTTCCATCTTCGCCCTGCGCTCCGTCGATCTCGATAAACAAGGGTTTCTTCCCGCCTTGCGTCAGTTCGCCGACGGGTTTAGCGAGCATTATCAGGTCCGTGTGGATTTACGCCTCTTAGGGTCGGAAGACCGTCTACCCTCCCATCTGGAGCATACGCTCTTTCGGATCGCTCAAGAGGGCTTGAACAACGTGGGCAAGCACGCCAGAGCCGACTCCGTAGAGATCACGCTGAATCTGGA
>CAZDYW010000296.1:0-3969 GCA_964509655.1 uncultured Anaerolineales bacterium | reverse complement strand
CGAGCGGTCACATTCGAGAAAGGAGCGAAAGATGATACCCAACCAATGGTATGTGGTGATGGATTCGAGCCAGGTCAAGCAAAAGCCCGTGGGCGTGACGCGCATGGGCGAGAAGCTGGTCTTCTGGCGCGATCACAGCGGCGCGGTGAGCTGCTTGCGCGATAAATGCGCCCATCGCGGCGCCAAGCTCAGCAAGGGACAAGTATACCACGGGCAGTTACAATGTCCCTTTCACGGCTTCGAGTATGACGCATCGGGAAGCGTCACCAAGATTCCGGCCCAAGGCAAGGACGCGCCCGTGCCGGAACGCTTCAAAGTACACAGCTACCCCACCCACGAAGACCACGGCTTCATCTGGATCTGGTGGGGCGAGAACCCGCCCCAGAATCTGAAGGCGCCGCGATTCTTCGACGACATCGACGAGGCTTTCTCATATGGACGAGCCTACGATCCCTGGGAGACCCATTACTCCCGCGTGATCGAGAACCAGCTCGATGTGGTGCATCTGCCTTTCGTGCATCACAACACCATCGGTCGGGGCGGGCGCACGCTGGTGGACGGCCCCGGCGTGGAGTGGGTTGACGAGGACATGTTCTTCGTCTACGTCTACAATCGGGTGGACGACGGCAATCCGCCGCGCCGCGCCGACGAGGTGCCCATCCCCGATCCGAGGAGCGATTTCAAGCTGGAGTTCATCTTCCCGAACCTGTGGCAGAATCACATCGACGAGGACGTGCGGGTTGTGGCCGCCTTCGTGCCAGTGGACGAGGAGCACACCTTGCTCTATCTGCGCTTTTACCAGAAATTTATGCGCCTGCCGCTGCTCCGCGATGCCTTTAACGCGCTGGCGATGCCCTTCAATCTGTTCGTCGCGCATCAGGATCGGCGCGTGGTGGAGACGCAGCAGCCCAAGCCCTCCGCGCTGAGAATGAAAGAGCAGTTGATTCAGGGCGACCGCCCCATCGTCGAGTATCGACGGCGGCGCAAGGAATTGATGGAGGAAGCGGGCGTAACCTCCGCCAGTGAAAAAAGCACGGGAGAACAACCTACATGAAGCGCAGCTTGATTTTGCTCTTTGCCTTTGTCTTCGTCGATGTGTTGGGTTTCAGCCTGATCCTGCCGCTTTTGCCCTACTATGCCGAGACCTTCGACGCCACGCCGACGCTCGTCGGCCTGCTGCTGGGCGCCAACGCTCTGACCCAGCTCATCGGTGCGCCCATCCTGGGCCGGCTCTCCGATCAGTATGGACGGCGCCCGCTCTTGATTCTCAGCATCGCCGGCACAGTGGTCAGCTTCCTGCTGCTGGGCTTCGCCAATGCGCTGTGGGTGCTTTTCGCCAGCCGTGTCCTCGATGGCCTTCTAGGCGGCAACGTCTCCCTGGCACAGGCCTACATCACCGATGTGACCGACAAGGAGGACCGGGCCAAAGGGCTGGGCCTCATCGGGGCCTCTTTCGGGCTGGGCTTCATCTTCGGGCCAGCGCTGGGAGGCACGCTGAGCGCCGACGGAAATTACGCTTTACCCGCCTTTGTGGCCGCCGGACTGGCCACCCTAAACTTGCTGGGCGTGCTCCTCTGGCTGCCGGAATCGTTGCCACCGGAGAAGCGAGGGGAGAGAGCGCACAGGCCACGCGCGAAATTCTCGGCCCGTGCCCTGTTCGAGGCGCTGAACCGCCCCTGCGTCGGCCCGCTTCTGAATGTGGCTCTCATCTACGGCCTGGCCTTCACCACCTTCGAGACCATCTTCTCACTTTTCGCCCGTGCGCGGTTGAACCTGACCGCTCAGACCACCAGCTACGTGCTCACCTATGTGGGAGTGCTCATCGTCGCAATGCAAGGCGGCGGTATCCGGCTGCTGACCGAGCGCTTCAGCGATAAACAGCTCATCTTTGGCGGCGCCGTGATTTTGTCATTTGCGCTGCTGGGCTGGGCGCTGACTCCGAAGCTGGAGGTGTTGCTGATCGTGCTGGCGCCGCTCGCGCTGGCCTCCGGTATGCTCCGCATCTCGGTCAACAGCGCTATGACCAAATCGGTCTATCCGGAGGAAGTCGGCGGCATCCTGGGCCTTTCGGCCTCGATGGGCAGCCTGACGCGCGTGGTCTCGCCCATCGTGGGGTCATTCCTGCTCGACAATGTGAGCCCCTCGGCACCAGGCATCGTCGGCGCCTTGCTGATGGCCGGGCTGAGCTATTACGTCTGGCGGCGGGTGCTCTTCGTGCCCGACATAGAATGCCCACAAGGAGAAAGCGAGGGACTCCGGCCAGCGCAAGCGACTTAGAGCCTGTTTTAATATCCGATTATAGACCTGACAGGTTTACAGAAGCATCGTCCAGACCGAAACTGACTTGGACAAGAGACAAATTGACCGTGAAAGGGAAGCTTTGCAAAACCTGTCAGGTCTACAGTAGGATCAGGAAAAGGAGACATTATGACCGAGTTAGCAAAGATGAAATGTACCGCTTGTCGCGGCGAGGACCCACCTTTGACAGAATCAGAAATCGCCGCAATGAAACCCAAGGTCCCCGATTGGGAACTGAGGGTGAAAGACGGCGTCAAACGCCTGGAGCGAACCTTCAAGTTCCGCAACTTCGTCGAGGCGCTGGATTTCACCAACCAGGTCGGCGAGGCGGCGGAAGAAGAGGGACATCATCCAATTATCACGCTTACCTGGGGCCGGGCGACTGTTGTATGGTACACGCACAAGATCGAGGGCCTGCATGAGAACGACTTCATCATGGCGGCCAAGACGGATGAGGTCTACGAGAAGTAAATCACAACCTTAGAACTCAGGGGACACTCAAATCCCAGTCCCCGGATAAGGGCCAGTGCGCTTGAACGGAACTTGAACCAAAATGACTATGTTCTATTACATCTCCATCGGCCTTGCTATTCTGTCCTCGGTGCTGTACCACATTTTCATCAAGCTGACGCCGGGGACCGTCCATCCGGTGGTCTCCTTGATCGCGACCTATGGGACGTCTGTTGCCATCTGTTTCGGGCTGCTGATCTTCTTTCCCCTGAAAACGCGCTTTGCTGAGAACTTTGCGCAACTGAACTGGGCCAGTTATGCACTGGCCGCGGCGCTGGTCGGATTGGAGATGGGCTTCCTGCTGGCCTATCGTGCTGGCTGGCGCATCAGCATCTCGGCCATCGTCGTCAACGTTGCCGTGACCGTTCTGTTGGTGCCCATCGGCCTGCTGCTATTCGAGGAAGAGTTATCATTCGTGAATGTGGTCGGAATCCTGCTCTCAATCGTCGGCCTCATCATGATGAATCTGAAGTGAGAAGCGAGATCAAAAAGGAGACAGCCTATGCGTATCATCATCACTGGCGGAACGGGCCTGATCGGACAAGCGCTGAGCGCCAGCCTGACCGCAGATGAGCACGAGGTTATCGTACTAAGCCGCAATCCCGAGCGCGCTCCCGCGATGCCGGAGGACGTGCGCCTAGCTCGCTGGGACGCCCACACCGCCGAGGGCTGGGGCGAGCTGGCCGACGGCGCCGACGCCATCGTCAACCTGGCCGGCGCCAGCATCAACAACCGCTGGACGGAGCAGCACAAGCAACTGATCCGCGAGAGCCGCCTGAACGCTGGACGCGCCGTGGTCGAGGCGGTGGAGCAAGTGGAGACTAAGCCGCGCGTCGTGATCCAGGCCTCCGGCAGCGGCTACTACGGCCCGCGAGGCGACGAGGTGATAACCGAGACCGCGGAACACGGAGACGGCTTTCTGGGACCCACCGCCGTCGAGTGGGAGGCATCCACTGCTTCGGTGATCGAACATGGCGTGCGCCAGGTCGTCATTCGCAGCGGCGTGGTGCTCAGCAACGAGGGCGGCGCTTTCCCACTGATGGCGCTGCCATTCCGCTTCTTCGTCGGCGGGCCGCTGGGCGACGGGCAGCAGTGGCTGCCCTGGATCCACATCGACGACGAGGTGCGCGCCATCCGCTTTCTGATCGAAACTGAATCCGC
>CAZDYW010000295.1:2603-3971 GCA_964509655.1 uncultured Anaerolineales bacterium | reverse complement strand
CTCCGGCTGATCCCAGAACTTGTTGCCGGTCAGCGTCTTGCCTTCCAGCGGCACGGCATACTCGATCCAGTCATCGGTCCGCACGGTGCCGCTGACGGTCGTCGCGCCGCTGGAGATGTAGCCGTCGGGATTGGTTTCTTTGATGAGATAGAACTCGAAAGCTCCGTCGGCCTCGGAGACTGTCAGTCCATACCAGCCATCGACATCAGTGGTCGTTTCTCGAATAAGTTCGCCGGGATCAGGATAGGGATTGTTGGCGCCATAGACGGAGACGGTGACTCCCTCCAGCGGAGCGCTCTCATCGCCGACTTCCCCCTCGTAGACTCGGCCTTCGAGCGTCCACTCGGTCAGGATGGCGCCGGTGGTCCGCGCGGCGCTGGGAAGTGCGGGGCTAATCAGGCCGGTCAGCAGCACACCGGCGAGCAGTACAGCGAGCAATCTTTTTCTACCGTTCACTTTCATCTCCTTTAACCTTGGTTATGGCACCGCCGTGGAACAGGCGGTGCTGGGCTTTGTGAAGAAATCCAGCACCGGCTCTTCAGGCCGGTGCTATCGGCTCTTCAGGCCAGTGCTACCATCCCGTCTCTTCCTTCAGTTGTGCGCCATACCGCCGCGACATCGGTATCTCCGAGCGCTCCTCGTCGTCCATACGAATGAGGTAAGTGCCGGAGAACCAGGGCACCACCTCGGCCACGTGGTCCAGGTTGACGATGTAGCCTCGATGCACGCGGGCGAAGTTGTGCGGCTTCAAGCGCGGCTCCAGATCCTTGAGCGTGTGATGGACCAGCAGCTTGTCTCCGCTGGCGGTGTGTATATAGACTTTCTTGTCCTCCGCCACGATCCAGAGGATGTCGGCATAATCGACCAGCAAGCGGTTCTCGTTCTCGCGCTCGCCCCAGAGCTTAGCCAGCCCGCCGCTCGGAAGCGCGCGCCGCAGATAATCGCGCAGCGCCGCTTGACGCTGGGCCAGTACTGCCCGCTCGTCCAGGGCCTGTCTTATGCGCTCGACCGTCCGCTCCAGCCGCCGTTCGTCGAAGGGCTTCACCACGTAGTCCAGCGCCGCCAGCTCGAAGGCACGCAGTGCGTGCTCGTCATAGGCGGTGGCGAAGACGATCAGCGGCGGCTCGGGCCGCTCCAAGATCGTTGCCGCTGCCTCCAGACCGTCCATGCCGGGCATATTGATGTCGAGAAAGGCCACGTCGATGGACTCGCGCGTGAACTGATCCAGCGCCTCCTGGCCTCTCGTGGCCTCGTGAAAGACAGCCTCCGGCGCCAGCTTCTCCAGGATGTAACGCAACTCACTCCGCGCCGGGCGCTCATCGTCAACGATCAAAATGTGCATGGTGGCCTCCGTTTGTAATGCGTCAT